>NZ_JAUSUQ010000005.1 GCF_030814135.1 Caldalkalibacillus uzonensis
TGAATTTCTTACGGTTCATATTGGACACATCCTCTCCCAATTTTTATTGTAAGGGACTTAACTAAAATGTGTCCATGAAACTATACTAACACCAAAAAAGTTTTCAAGCTCCTCTCTCATAATGAGCTCAAGTTTTTCTTTAACAAATGCTCTTAACAAGTTATCTAGTTGATTTTCTATCCCGGAATTTGTTACACTTGATACCATAAGGTAGGGTACTCCTTTCTTTTATGGAATGTCGCCAATTCCGAGGATACCCTACCTATTTTTATTTTTTCAAGTGCTTACACAAAATATTGTACGTCATCGAAATGGATCAACACTTACATTTACAAAATAATCCTAGGGCAGTGAAAGACTTCTTAAAAAATGCTTTTCATTATTACACCGAACTGTATCACCGCATATTACAATATCGTCGAGAACCTCATGATGATTATATTCACGTTTATTATAATCGACTGACTGAAATGGATAGTCAGTTTACTCTTATCTTATCGGCTTGTAAGCTCCATGATCCACAAGAAGATGAAAAGATAAAAGTGATATCGTATGAGGTTGATCGCCTCTTTACATTACTACAACTTCAAAGAAGTTATGACAGTAATGATTTTAATGAGTCCATTTATGATATTAGCAACAAAATTAGGGAACAAGATGTTAGCGTGATTAGAAAAGTGTTTGATCAAAAATTGATTGAGCTATTATCGGAAAACCGCGGTGTTAAAATTGCTGATGTTTTCTCCTATAACTTATTCCGTGATACCGGCATTGAGTTAAATAAGCGATTTAAGCGATACTTTTTTGCTCGGATTGAACAATTTATTGCCGATAATACAAACATGCAAATGAAACATTCATTGTATGATTTAGTGGCTAATACGGGTCCCGTGAACGGATTTCATATCGAGCATATCTTGGCGGATAATCCTGAAAATCTGGCTGCATTTGGACATGATGAAGACCGATTTGAACGGGAGAGAAATCGTCTAGGTGGATTATTGTTATTAAAAGGGAAGGATAATATATCCAGTAATAATGAATCTTATTCTGAAAAATTGAAATCCTATGCCAACACACTGTATTGGAATGAAACCTTACGGCGGGACAGCTATAAATCAAAGTTAGATTTTAAAAAGATGATCAGAAAGTATAACCTTAACTTCCGGCCAATGGATAAGTTTGGTCCAGAGGAGTTAGAAGAAAGACACCAGCTTTTGTTTGACATGGCTAAGATTATATGGAAATAAGATATAATACTGATTGGTGATTAAAAAGGGCACGGTTAACTTCATTTAATCGTGCCCCATTAATGGAAGAAAGAGAGTAGATCGAAAGAATGTGAGGTGGTTTTAGCATGCTTGGTACCACTTCAAAAGTGGCTCAGATTTTTGAGTACTTACTTGCCGTTAGAAATTTGAACGAAAAAATTGATCGAAAGTTAATTGACTATGAACGAATATGGTGGCTTCATGAGCTGGTTGAAGATGAGGGATGTTATATTGCGGGTCGGGGGTCTGATGAGGCGGCATGGTTAGAGGTACATAAACAAGAGATTCCACCCAAACTTGTATTACCCTTCATTCTAAAACAATGGGTTGAGTATTCTGATTCCCCGGATAAAAATCCGGAGGTGATCAAATCCCGTTTGATCGGTAATGAGGACCAGGGAGAACATAAAAAGATCCTGTTTGAGGACGACCCCAAACGGGTGGCAGCCTACAATGAATGGTATCGCCATCAGTGGGAACCTTGGGCACAGGTGGCTTCTCGAAAAATGAAAATTCAACGTTTATACAATGAACTCTTTACCTTATATCAAAGGTTCCAACGGGAAGGAGAACTCCTTGAGCTGGCGTGGGGACATGGGCTGTTAAATTGGAGTGTTGGATCTGAAAAAATTGAACGGCCTTTTTTTGTTACCCCTTTGGAATTACAATTTGAGGCTAAAAAAGGGGTGTTTAAACTTTATCCTACTAGCAAAGGCACCACTTTAGAATTGGATATGCTTAACAATCTAGATATTCCCAACATTAGGCGCTTACAACAAATGGAACGCCAAGTGGGAGAAATAGACCTTAATGTGTGGGATAGGGATAGTCTTACGCCCCTTTTGAGGGAAATTGTGCACACAATCCATCCCCAGGGCCGTTATGTGGAAGATGAAAAGCATCGTCCCCAGCAACCTCGTATACCGGTGGTGACATATACACCCGTCTTATTTTTAAGATATAAAAATAACAGGGTATGGCAACGGGAATTATTAGGTATTTTAGAGAAGCTGCGTAATGGTTTTCCTGTGTCTGATCCGGTTCAACTCCTCGCCACAACAGATACAGAGCAGATTATCTCCCGGCATCAACAGGACAAACAATGGGCTAAGTCAGGGGAACAATTATTATTTCCCTTGCCAGCCAATGAAGAACAAAAATTAATTGCTCAGAAATTAGCGACTCAACCGGGGGTCGTTGTCCAAGGCCCTCCGGGAACAGGAAAGAGCCACACGATAGCTAATCTCATTTCACATTTGTTAGCTCATGGCAAACGCGTATTGGTGACCAGTGAAAAAGAACCGGCTTTACGGGTATTAAAAGAAAAAATTCCGCCCGAAATTAGATCGTTGTGTGTCAGTCTGCTTGGTGGAGATTCAAAATCACTGAAAGAATTAGAAACGACAATTAAAAATATTGCCGAGGGAATGGATTCTAGACAACCTGAAATCATTCAGAAGAATATTTCGCGGATGAAAAGAGAGTTGGATGAAACCAGGAGACAGATGGCCAAACTGCAGAAACAAATCAATGATTCGGCAGAGGGTGAAAATAAACGGATGACCATTGATGATTTGGTTATGACCCCGTTGGAGATGAGCAAATGGTTAGCGGCCAATAAAAGACATGATTGGTTTCCTGATTCACCAAACGTCGATCAACCATTCCCTTTAACGTCAGACGAACTTAAACACTTCATCACCTTGCTAAATGATTTAGAGATTGAAGATATTCAACAATTGCAACAATATCGGCCATCCACAGATAGTCTCCCTTCTCCATCACAGTTTGAAGAAAACGCTTTTCATGTCAAACAATTAGCGAATCAGGCCAAAGAACAACAAGTGTATTATGCGGACTGGACTTTAAGTGAAATCCCATCCAATTTAGACCAGTTAATTAAAAGTGTTGATCAAGCAATCACTATTCTTCCAGATCCGTCGACCCCTTGGCTACATATGATCATTGAGGACATAGTGAGTGGTGGGGAGAGGGGGCAAATGTGGACAACATTGGCTAATCAGTGCCATGAACTTATTGCTGAATGGCGAACCTTACGACAAACGTTAATCCAGCACAGTGTGACTGTACCTGAGGAAAAAGAGCAATTTCAACTCATACAAGATCTTCAAAAGTTGAAAGATCACCTTGCCAGACAGAAGGGAACTGGATGGTTATTTAGAAACATCACTGGTAGAAAATTAGCCTATTTGTTAGATCAATGTCGAATTGATGGACGCCCAATCCAATCAGAGCAGGACTGTGATATCATCTTAGACTATTTAAAGATTGAAGAATTAAGTCGGAAAATTGCCTTAGTCTGGAACAGACATATGGCTGAAGTGAATGGACCAGAAATTAAGTCGTCCGATCCACGTTTTATTATCAAACTAGAAGAGTATCTATACGAAATTGTTTCTCTACTTACATGGCCAGAAAAAATGGAACAATTAAGGTCACAAGTAGAAGTCCTAGGGCTTCCGGAGAACCCTCAGTGGACTAAAAGAGATTGGTTTAAAAAGCTTAAGAAAGGTCTCCTAGGGCTTAAGATCAAAAGGCAATATCAACAAGCCATGGTCTTCTTTCAAGATTTGAAGAATCAATTGATCAAAGGAAAAGAAGCACATCATGCCCATGAATCGTGGGATCAATTGTTTCAAGCTTGTGAAGAGTTGAATGAGGATAAATGGAATCTGGTTTATCAAGAGCTGCTTCGTTTTGAAGGAATGGAAGCCGATTATGCTCAGTTTGTTAAGTATAGATCTAGGTTAAAAGAAACGTGTCCAAGATGGCAAACTCAATTAGAAACAACACGACAAGAAGGACAATCTGTAGACTTGCCGGAAGATGTATTCTTGGCATGGAAATGGAAAAAAGTTGATGCATGGCTTAATGAACTCAGAAAACAGCCAAGTATTGAACAACTTGAGCAGGAACTGACTCTTTTACGTAAAACCGAGTCTAGATTGATTCGCCAATTAGTGGCTGAGTCAACCTGGTTAGCTCAAATTAAACGCACAACATCCGCTCAAAAACGAAGTTTACATGCGTGGTTAAATGCCATTAAAAGAATCGGAAAAGGGACAGGTAAATATGCCAACATGTATCGAAAAGAAGCACAAAAAGAGATGACCACATGTAAGGATGCCATCCCTGTGTGGATTATGCCAATTCAAAAAGTAGTGGAAAATATTGAATTAAATACAAACTTTTTTGATGTGATTATCGTGGACGAAAGTAGTCAAAGCAACCTCATGTCCCTTTGTGTGTTGTTGCGTGGAAAGAAGGCTGTTATTGTAGGGGACGATAATCAAATTAGCCCTGAAAGTGTAGGGATTAACGTCGCCGAGGTCCATGAGCTGATTGAAAGACACCTAACGGATATCCCTCAAAAGAAACGGTTTGAAATGACGACCAGTTTGTATGACATCGCCAATCAAATATTTGAAGGTAAAATTTTATTGCGAGAGCATTTCCGCTGTGTACCGGAAATCATTCAATTTAGCAACGATCTAATGTACGGAGGGAAGATGGATCCCTTGCGGATTCCCCATCCAGACGAAATGATCGAGCCCCCTGTCTTAGCCGTGCGAGTCGAAGAAGGTTATCGAGAAGAACATACGACCAAACAAATTAACCGGCCTGAAGCAGAGGCTATTGTTGATTATATTGAAAAAATATGTTCCAATCCGAAGTTAAAAGATAAAACAATTGGTGTAATTTCCCTGCAACAATCAGATCAAGCCCGTCTGATCGAAAATATGCTTAGAGAGCGAATTGGTGAAGAAGAGATGTTAGAACGGAAATTGCTGTGTGGAGATGCTTATACGTTCCAAGGTGATGAACGAGATATTATTCTTTTATCTATGGTCGTGGCAACAAATATGAGGATTGGAGCTTTAACCAAAGCTTCTGATATGAGACGTTTTAATGTAGCATCGAGTCGAGCGAGAGACCAAATGATCTTATTCCATTCTGTGGACCTAAACGATTTAAACCCTAACTGTGTCCGATATCAATTGTTAAATTACTGCCTCAATCCTGCCCGTGTCCAAACGGACTTAGAACAATATGAGCATGAATTTGATTCTCAATTTGAAAAGGATGTCTTCCGTTTAATCTCGGCTAGAGGGTATCGTGTTGTTCCACAATTTAAAGTCGGAACAGCAGGTAAAAGAATAGATTTAGTGGTTGAGGGCATGCGCAACCGCTTGGCTGTAGAATGTGATGGAGACAGATGGCATGGGCTTGAACAATGGGAAGCGGATATGGAACGCCAACGTGTATTAGAACGCGTAGGCTGGACGTTCTGGCGAGTAAGAGGCAGCGATTTTTACCTTGATCCAGAAAAAGCAATGGAGCCTTTATGGAAAAAACTTGCCGAAATGGGCATTGAACCTGCAGTATAGTTGTCACTTACGATGTTGAAAGGCACGATTTTACGTTTGATCGTGTCTTTCACTTTTTATTAAATAATGCAGGATATCAATCGAAAAAGCAGAAATATATAAAAATAATATATATTTTAAAAGGGGTGTATCTTAATGCCTCTGCTAAGTTTAACCGATTTTGTTGATATAGTATCAAAATCTGGGACACCTAAAATCACTAAGATTCGTCAAATTAAAGTTAGGCCTGACTATAATCCTGCTCTAGATTATTATAAATTACTTCGTAATAGATTAATTGAGACTCATGAAAAAAATTTAGGTAAAAGCTATTTAAAGAACTTATTACAATATATTACGGATCAACGTAAACTACATAATTATGAACCTCTGATTGAGGAATATTGTAGATGGTGGGGCAGAACAAAATATGATTGGTTTAATCCTCCCTCAGGCAAATGGACTCACGGGTCTGTACAAGTGACTATTAATCCTGAACTCGGGCTGATAAAAGATGGTAAGAAATTGTTAATTAAACTTTACTTTAAATCTGATAAATTATCAAAAAACAAAGTTAGCGTTATATTATATTTAATGAAGAATGTGCTCGTCCAAGAAAATTCATCAGATATGAATGTTGGTATACATGATATTCGACACGGAAAAATGTATACTTCTCCTATTAAGGAAGAGGGTTTAGATGCTATGTTAAAGGGTGAAGCTGCATATATTGAAACAGTATAGAATGCTATTTAACAAAATATAGAGCAGATTTATTATATATGATCTTTAAAAATATAATATATAATAGTATATTTCAATGAGCCTTTGAATCCATAGAGGAGTGACTCCATGCAACTAACAAACCACCACTTCGATGTTTTCGACCGCGACTCGTACGAATACCGCGTCAATTCACCGAATGCTGAACAAGTGCGGCAAGAATACCAGACCGCTTGGCAAGATTGGAACCGATTAATGGATTTGACATTAACTAGGCTTGAAGGTGACGGTATCAAAAAAGAGAGAACGGAAAACTGGCAAAACAGTGGTCGGTTATCCCGTCGATTTTGGACCAGATTTAGCGTGAAGATAGATTAGATTCGGCATCCTGTATCGCTGTTATGATCAACCGTCTCAACCTGCGGGTTTATTTGGAGTGGCATAATAAAGCAACGGATAAATCAGCGAATTCATTGCAGGATCATAACGATTATTTACAATTTGTTAAACAATGGGCAGATGAACAGCACGTCAACAGTAACCGTTATTTTGTATGGACATCCCAGGATGGTGACGAACAAGAGTATTTGTCTTTAACCGACTATTTAAGGGATTCATCTTACCAACAACAATATCAAAATCACGTTAATCATAATCATGATTGGGTCCGGATCGGCGTTGTTGTACCGAAAGAAGAGGTTGTACAGTGGGACAATATCGAAGAAAAACTTGCCCAGTGGTTAAAAGAGCTGCTGCCCCTTTATGATTACACCACGGGTGGCAAAAATCATATGCTGCTCCCCTCCTCTCTGAGAAACCTGTTTTCACCCGGCCGCAGGCAAGCCTCATATAAAATGGTTCTCACTTTAGCTTTGCTAAACACCATGGATCAAAACGGAATTGCCAGGCTGTCCGATGTAGCCGAAGACGCGATTGCTTATTACAAACAAAGGGAAGACAAGGGTGAAATCATTGAAAATTCAAAAACGGAGCTTGTCAAAAGTGACTGGAAAGATCCCGGTTATATTCGACGGCTGTTACTGAAAAATCCCTATCGTCATATGCAGGACGTTCTGGAGAAAATTGAGCATGAGCAAGTTGAATATTTAAGGTTTAAACCTGAAATGTGGAAAGAGATGAATCAGGATGTTATTGCAGCCTTAAGAGTGTATGCCACAGAAGCATTGCAAGACTATTATTCCTCTCTTTCGGACAATCTCGAAAAAAGTGAATCCGTGGTGTTGAATATACCTGCTAAGGAAGGTTTATCCCACATCCAATCCTACATCCGTTCCAAAGGATTCTACTATTCAGACCGGTTTATAGAAAACTTTTATCTTTCACTTAAAACAAAGCCGTTTGTTATTCTGGCCGGGACCTCCGGAACAGGTAAAACCAAACTGGTTGAGCTCTTTGCCGAGGCCATGGGTGCCACCGAGAAGAATGGACGGTTTAGACTGATCCCCGTCCGTCCCGACTGGAGCGACCCCTCGGATTTATTGGGTTATGCGGATTTGCAGGGAGAGTTTCGTCCCGGTCCGTTGACTGCGGTGCTTCAAGACGCTTTAAGACCGGAAAACAGGGACAAGCCCTATTTTGTCTGTCTGGATGAAATGAATTTGGCCCGGGTGGAACACTATTTCAGTGACCTGTTAAGTGTGATGGAGACCCGTAAGTGGGATGAGCAAAAAAAGACCATTGTCACCCATCAACTTTTGGACTCGGCTCCAAATACAACTAACGGGAGTGCCCCCAATGATCTGTACATACCGGATAACGTCTATATCATTGGGACTGTCAACATGGATGAAACCACCCATCCCTTTAGCAAAAAGGTCCTGGACCGGGCCAACACGATTGAGCTAAACGAGGTTAATCTGGAGGCATCCCTCGATTTTTACTTAGAGGAAACTAGAGAGCGGGAAACAGCTGAACAACAGGTATTTGGCAACTCGTTTTTAAAAGCGGATTATCTCATACTGAAAGATGCGTTTACCGGGGAAAACGAACCATTAATCAGGCGGACCGTGCAAAAATTAAGCGAGATTAATGGCATTCTGGCCGGGGCCCATCTGCAGGTCGGTTTCCGGGTACGGGATGAGATCCTCTTTTACATGCTGTACAACGACCGCTTTCAGCTCATGCCGGAACAGGAGGCGCTGGATTTTCAGATCATGCAAAAAATCCTGCCCCGCATTCAGGGGAGCAGCATGAATATCAAGCGCATCCTGGTAGAACTGTTTAACACATTGGGGAACACCAACTTGTCTGAACAGGATCACGGACTATACGATGAAATGAAACTGCGTGTGGAAGCAAATTCCCCTTACCGCCGCTCATTGAGCAAGCTGGCAGAGATGGTCAGGAGGTTTGAAGAGGATGGTTTCACCTCATTCTGGATGGCCTGATCAAGTTCAGGACCTTCTCCATATCGAAACGGAGCAACTGGTGCTGACAATTAAGGGCAGGCCCGTTCATCCCACGGTGCGGCAACTGCAGCTCCATGATGAAGAGAACAAAGCCCTGTTGGAAGTGTATCCGGCTGAGGCGGAGGTGTATCATTTTGATCCCCGGGCCGCAACGGAGGATCACCTGGTTCCCTATAGCGGCCCCGACGTCTATCCGGTCTTCTATGAGAACCAGGATTATGAGCTGGTCATTCAGGTGAAGGATCCGGATCTGACTATCACCTTTGAGCATGACAATCCTTCCCTTTCAAAAGCCGTTTCCAAGGTAAGAGGCATGGACCGGTTGTGGACCGGACACCTTAATTTTCGCAACGAGGTGGGCTATACCGAGTTTAGAATCAGGTCGGGAAAAGTTTTGTTGCTGAAGGTCACCCCTTCCAAAATGGATTACCGCCGGGATTATATGCAATTGTTGGACGAGGTGAACCGGACCGTCTACAACCTGGCCTATGATTTTTTGCGCAAAACATTTCATACCATGGGGCTGTATGAGGGGCAAAAACCCACCAAAGCGGAGTTTTTTGCCATCCTGGAGACCATCATGGACCAGCTGGTCCAGGCGGTGGAACGGATTGAACTGTTTCCCCAAACCAAGCTGGAAAGAGAAGAGCGGATACGTCCGGCAGACAGGGTGCGCAAGGCCTCCCGGAGAAATCACCGCTGGCTGGCCAAAAAGCTCCATCTCCTCCAGCCCCATCAACTGGGGATGTTACAGATCGAAGGGCAGGCCTATCATCCTTTACGTTTACGGGAAGAGCGGAAACGGCCATCCTTTGACACACCGGAAAACCGCTTTTTAAAGTGGATGCTGCAACAACTGATCAGGCAGCTGAACAGCTTTGAACAAGCCTACAGGGAGGCCTTTGCCCAGCGGGATCAGAATGAGACATTTTTGGCCCGGGTCGAGCGGACAAAACAGACGTTGCGCCGCCTGGTTCACAAACCGTTTCTGGCTGAAGTGGGGGCTTTGCAGCATATTTCCATCACCCTGGTCATGCAGATGGGGACGGGTTACCGGGATGTGTACCGTTTTTACCTGATGTTGCGCAAAGGCTTATCCATCCAAAGCGATATTTTCCGTCTCTCTCCCAAAGACCTGGCCACGCTGTATGAGTACTGGTGTTTCCTCACCCTGCACCGTTTGCTCAGCAAAAAATACGAAGTGGTGAAAAATGATCTTATCAAAATCAATGACAGGGGCTTATACGTGACTCTGGAAAGGGCTGCAAGCGGCAAAGTAACCTACCGCAATCCCCGGACCGGAGAAAGATATCAACTGGTTTACAATCCCCTGTATAAGGATGGCGTGGTCAATCAGCGTCCAGATCATGTCCTCTCTTTGCAGAAAGAAGATTCACAGATAACGTACAAGTTTGTCTTTGATGCCAAATACCGCCTCAATCCGGCCGTGCCGGGCAGCGATTATGCCCGTAAATACGGGCAGCCGGGTCCGGAAGAGGACGACATCAACACCATGCACCGTTACCGGGATGCCATCATTGTCCAGGACAGGACGGATGAAGCTCACGGAGGAGGTTACCAACGCCTGATGTACGGGGCCTATGTGCTGTTTCCTTACCGGGATGAAGGAAGGTACCGTCAGCATCCCTTTTACCGCAGTATCGATACGGTCAATATCGGGGGGCTGCCTTTTCTGCCCGGGACGACATCGATGGTGGAAGAACTGCTGGACCAGCTGATCACCGAAACGGCGGAGGCTTCATTTGAACGGGCCACCCCGGTGCGGGGTATGAGCGAGTTTTTTGCCCGGAAAAAGGCCAGTCTCAACGTCCTGGTGGGTTCCTTGCGCCGGCCCAGGCAAGGATATGACCAGCTTTCCCTTTGTTTGCAACACCGCTTTTACCATATTCCTCTGGAGCTTGTGCAATACCATTTGAGCCACATTGAATATGTGGCCTTGTATCAGCAAAAACATGATTATCCGCCGGGAGGCATCCTCTATTACGGCAAGGTGAAAGACTTTCAGATCGTGAGGCGCAGAGAAATAAAGGAGCTGCCCCGAAGACCGGAGCGGGAGGCGCGGCTGTATGTCCGGTTCAATGTGCAGGATTGGGAAAGAGAAAAGAGCCCATTGAACCGAGGGGGTACGGGGTGTCATCCCATTTATTCACCTCTTGGGAATTATTCAACCAGGCGGTGGAACTTCCTGAACTGACATTGAAAAATGAAGAACAATACCGTCTGTGGCGTGAGCTGCGCCGGGTAGATCAAAATGTGCGTCTCCATTTGCAGAACCGTTGGGCTGACCGGATTAAGGAAGATGAATTGGTTTATGAATTGATGGGCATCAGGTTGACTGTTCATCCCCGCCGGGGCAAGGTGTTGATCCAGATGGGGAAGGATCACCGGGAGGTATCTCTGGCCGATTTGCGTTTCAGGCCCAAGAAGCTGTTGAATATGATTGAAAGGTGGAGGAAGGGCCAGTAAATTTAATTGGAAGTGGTTACTATGGATAAAGAACGTGTGATATCAAGGGCTTGTGAATATATAAAATCAGGGCAAAAGGAAAGCGTATAAAGCTAATTGAAGATGAATCCCTTTAAAAGGAGAATGATACCTAAAAGGAAACTAGGAAGAGAGCCCGTAATTAACGAAAAACTTAATCTCATAACAGAAGCATGGCAGCCGTGCGGCCGCCATGTTCGTTTCCTGCTTATACAACTATCTGTAAGCCTTTGCTGTGCAGTTCTTAAGGAATAACGACGATGCGTCCTTCCACATCAGGAATGTCCGGTTCCTGATGCAAGTATTGCATGAGTGCGGTGCTCAACAATTCCCCAGTGTCTGCCACCAATTCCCCTTCTGCCAGCCATGTATAACCATCTCCCCCTGATCCCAGGAAGTCATTCGTCGCCACCGAGTATGTGCGGTCATACTGCAACGGTTCTCCGTTTATCCAAACGTCTTGTACGCGGCTGCCCGGTGGCTGACTGGGATCAAACGTAAAGTTCAGGCCCGATACTTGCAGGAATCCGCCGTGTTGGTCTGGATAGCGGGACACACTGTGTTCCAGCACTTGCTCCAGTTGCCCTCCGGTGATGAGCAGTTTAACAACGGTGTTTTGGAAAGGGAGGACCTCCATCACATCTCCCAAGGTAATCTCTCCTGGCCCGAGACTGGCCCGGATGCCTCCTCCGTTTTGCAAAGCGATATCGGCACTGACCATGTCCCGCATGGCATCAGCGATTAAATTGCCCAGGTTGGTTTCCTTTGTGCGAACTGATTCTCTGGCCCCATCCAAATAGCGGTCCGTATACCCGATCACTTCCTGTAACGCTTCGTCTGCTTTCTGTTTATAGCGCTCCAGAATATCCTGCACGTGCGGATCTTGCGCGATATCAGCCGAATCTTGCCATAAATAACCGTTTATTCCGATCAATCGCCCGTTGTGAAAGAGCATGGTAGTGGAACCCAGATGTTTGCCATATTCATAGGCTTGGGTCACATAGGTGTCGCCGATGAACTGCGGTGTGTGCAGGGTGGAGTGGCTGTGACCGCCTACAATCAGATCGATGCCTTCCACTTCTTCTGCAATTCTTTGATCAACCGCCAGTCCGGCGTGGGTGATGAAAATGATGTGATCTACCTCGTCTTTAAGTTTGTCAACATAGTTTTGTGCTGTTTCCACTTCATCTTGGAATTCAATGCCCTTTACGTTGTCCGGGTGTGTGGTGATGGGTGTATCCGTGGAGGTTAAACCCACGATGGCGAATGTTTTGCCCATCGTTTCCAAGATGACATACGGTTCCAAAATGGGCTCACCGTTTTGGACGATGTTGGCGCTGATAAGGGGAAAATCAACCAGTTCAGCAAATGCTTTAAACCGGTCCAGCCCGTAGTTGAAATCATGATTGCCGGGCACCATGGCGTCAAAGCCGATTTCGTTCATCACCTCTACTGCTGCCATCCCTTGGTTGAAATTAACATAATTGGTGCCGTGAAACGTATCTCCCATATCAAAGACAAACACATGCTCGTGCTGTTCCCGGGCACGGTTGATCAACGTGGCGATTTTACTTAATCCCATCTCCCCTTTTTCGGGATCGCCCAGTACTCTGCCATGCAAATCGTTCATATGTATAATGTTCACTTTATCGAGCTGCTCATAATGCCGGAGCATATGATCCAAGTCTTGTTTTGAAAGGGGAGCTTTGGGCTGTAAGGTGTGTCCTTTCTTGACAGTCAGCACCTCTAATTCATATGCAGCAGCCATGGATTGCTTTGCCCATTCACTCACAGCGCGATGATCCCTGAATTGGGTCAAGGCCTGATCGTCATAAGCAGAGGCCAGATTCAAGGCCTGTACATAAATATGACAGGCTTCCTGACGACTAATGTGTTGTCGCGGATGGAAATCTTTCACTTGCTCCTCGTCCAGCCATTGTAAACGAAGCGCTGCCTCCACATATGGGGCAAATTCATCATCAATATGCTCCCATTCCATATCCGCTGCGCTCACATCATACAACTGGACACCGATGGTTTCAACGAGTGCCTTCAGAAATGTGGCTTTTGATACCGGTTTGCTGCCGGACAGACTGTTGTGTTCCGCAGTTATTGTTCTTTCACTGTCAGTCTGTGCAGCGCCTGCCCCTTCGGCAACTCCAGCCCCGAAACCCAGGCCGGTGATCATCACGGACAAGAGAACACATAAAACAACGGCACGCATGGTCAACCTTGTTTTGTTGAACATGGACCCAGCCCCTTCCTATGGTTATTCATCCTCTTTCATATTACTGGAAAAAGTTTAACGTCATGTTACCTGAAGTTAAAGTTTACTTTAAGCTTAACATGCTATTCGACTGTATAAGACAAAATTAGAACTTGCTGACAGAACCCCTTGCCTTATAAAATTCAAATAGAGTCCAGCTCCCATTCTAAAAACCCTTGCCGTGAACGGATAGGAATGATTCACCTCACACTGAAATAAGATTTACCAAGGCATCCGCCCTGTACAAACATACGATTGTGAATAATGTTCCTGATATTCCTATGAGAAATTGAAAGCGATTCCATTGTAGTAAGGTGTTTGGGTGCCTTTATGAATATTTTAAAAAGAGTGGAGATTAATCTTTCAGCGTGGGGGAGGGGATTGGATGAGTACAGATGTAGGAGGCATTCACGAAGTCATCAAAAATGTTCAGCTTGTTTATCCGGACGAAGCGAAACAACGCTCAACGGCTTTGGGAAGCAGTGAAGCTTTTCAGGATTTGTTAAAAAAATCACAGGAAGATCCCGCAGCTTTTTGGGATGAGGTCGCTCGGGAACTGCACTGGTTTGAACCGTGGCAAGAAACAATCAGGGGCTCGTTGCCCGACTTTGAATTTTTCAAAGGGGGCATCAGCAATCCTTGTTACAATCTCCTTGACCGCCATATCGCCAATGGTGCAGCCAATAAAACAGCCCTGATTTGGGAAGGTGAAGACGGACAAACGCAATTTTATACGTACCAGATGCTGCTGGCCGAAGTGAACCGCTTTGCCAATGTGCTCAAATCTTTTGGGGTGAAAAAGGGCGATCCTGTGGCCATTTACCTGCCCAATCTTGCTGAGTCCTTCATTGCTATCCTTGCCTGTTTCCGGCTGGGGGCGGTCTATAGCACGATTTTTTCCGGTTTTTCCGAACAAGCTTTGCTGGACCGGTTGTCTAGTTATGAGCCCAAAGTGATCATCACTGCAGATGCCACCCTCCGGCGCGGAAATGTGATTCCGCTGAAGGAAAAAGTCGACCGTGTCATCGATCAAATTCCTGATGTGCAAGCAGTGATTGTCGTCGACCGCCTGGGAACAAATCCGGAGATGAAAACAGGAAGGGACTATTGGTGGCATGAACAACGGGCCAAGGCCGGTATTCACTGCGAGCCCGCCCGTATCGAAGCGAATGAACCCGGCATTGTTTTCTATACAAGCGGGACCACAGGAAAACCAAAAGGAGTGGTTCATGCCGGCATGGCCTTCGTCGTTCAAAACTACATTTATGCCAAATATCATATGGACTTTAGGCCGGACGATGTCTTTTGGTGTACGGCCGATGTTGGCTGGCTGACGATGCATATCTGGGGTGTTGCCGGTGCTTTGGCCAATGGGGTCACCACGCTGGTTTATGAAGGCGCTCCCAATTATCCGGATCAGGACCGGATTTATCAGATTATTGAGAAATACCGGGTGACCAAACTGTTCACGGCTCCTACTGTGTTGCGAATGCTTCGCAGTCTGGGTGATGATGCCGTTAAGCCTTATGATCTTGCATGTCTCGAAGTAGTTTCTCTGGTGGGAGAGCCGTTTGATCCGGAAACGTGGAATTGGACATATGAAGTGCTCGGACAAAAAAATATTTGCGTGAACAATACTTGGGGTCAGACGGAAACAGCAGGCACGCCCCTGGCGGGTGCAGCCTGGCTGACACCGATGAAACCCGGATCGGCCGGCATTCAATTTTTGGGCGCTGATTTAGGCATTGTGGATGATGAAGGCAAACCTGTCCCTCCAGGCACATTGGGCAACCTGGTTATACGGAAGCCTTTTCCCATGCTGTGCCGTACACTATGGAAAGAACCTGAGCGTTATTATGAGAAATATTTCAGCCAGGTGGAAGGCTGCTATTACGCCAGTGACATTGCTGTACAGGATGAAGACGGGTATTTCTGGGTGGTGGGTCGTTCCGATGATGCCTTTAATGTTTCAGGGCATCGTCTGAGTACCATGGAAATGGAGAGCGCTGTCCTTGAGTGCGAATCAGTGGCTGAAGTGGCGGTTATCGGTGTACCGGACGAGATCAAAGGTGAAGTTCCGGTGGTTTTTGCCACTCTTAAAGGAGAAATACCTTCAAAGGAAGCATTAAAAGAACAAATTGAAGACAACATTGTCAAAGGGATTGGTCAAATTGCCCGGCCTAAAATGGTCTTTATTGTGGAAGCCATGCCGAAAACAATCAGCGGCAAGATCGTGCGCCGCCTGTTAAAGGAAATCGTGGTAAAAGGTGAAGTGTCAGGGGATCTCACCGGGCTTGAAGATCCAAATGTGCTTGAGGACATTAAACATGTGGTTTCAGCTGAGATGAATTCGAGTGTGTAAGTCCCTTTGATCTGAATTCTCACCGCCTGAAGTCCGCAATGTGTCTCTATGAAAAGGAATAAGCAACCCCAAACAGCCCTGCAGGGAATAAACCCTGCAGGGTTTTAACCGGAGCATTTTACTTATCGCCAGGTATTACCCTTGGTCAGATTGGCTGAATCATTTGAAAGCAACATCTATTTTAAACGTCAATCCATTACATGTAATGCTAAAAGCTTGTTAGGGCTTGTTTCATTCTTTTGGTATTTAAACAGAGGAGACCGGTTTTTGATACAGGCCAAGGGCAAAGATGCCTATGAAGCTGTAGAGCGCTTGAGCCGTTTTTTAGTTGACAACAGGCATATTGATCTTGATTACTGGGAAGAAGCTGGTATTGACGAGCTGAATAGACTGTGGAAAAAAGTTGGTGCAGAACCTTCGTCATTGCGCTTAGCCGCTAAGAATCTTTTGAATAAATAGCTTTTGGAGCTGTTAACCCCTTCACAAAACCATCTCAAGGTGATTGATCATGAATCAAGACTGGTGAGCAGATCTCCAGTCTTTTTTTCTGCATATTGGAGGCGCATTCATTTTTCGGTTTTTTCCTCTTTATCATGATCATAAGATGATGAAAGAGTGAAGAGCGGTGCTGCTCTTTATCGAGGCATGAAAAAGCTTCTTGCCAACATCATATCCATTCCATTAAAAGGAGTTGGTCAACGCCATGACAGATAAGAACCCATTTCGTCCCCTTATTGAAGTGAATGTAACGGCCGCTGACTGGAAAGAAGCGGTCCAATACGGCGGTGATTTGTTGGTGAAAGCCGGAAAAGCAGAGCCGCGCTATGTACGGGCCATGATTGACAACATCGAACAGCTGGGACCGTATATGATCATTGCCCCGGGCGTCGCTTTGCCTCATGCCCGCCCCGAAAACGGGGTTAAGCAGAAAGGGTTAAGCATTGTCCTGTTAAAAGAGCCTGTGCGTTTCGGTGAGGAAGAGGTGAGGCTGTTGATTAGTCTGGCTGCCACGGATAATCATTCCCACCTTGATCTTTTAAAGCAGGTGGCGGACGTGCTGCAGAATGAAGATAATCTAAATCAAATATTTCAAGCAAAAAGCGCTGCAGACATTGAAGCTTTGTTTGCTGCTTCTTAAATATCGAAATGGATCATATGTATGCTTACAAATGAGCCTAGGGGAGGTGATGCAGGTGAAAATTGTAACCGTATGCGGCATGGGATTGGGCTCCAGTTTGATGCTCAAAATGACAGTGGAAAAAGTCTTAAAGGAAAAAGGAATCAAAGCCACGGTGGAAACTTGTGATTTCAGCGCGGTTTCCGGTGTGGAGGCCGATATTATTTTAACCAACGCCGAATTTGCTAAACAGATCAATCATGCTCAAGCCAAAGTGGCTGCGGTGCGTAATATCGCCAGTCAGGAAGAAGTGTCCACAGTTTTGGAGCAGTTGCTTGAAGACTAAATCTGTAACAGGAGGAGTGAGGGGCATGGCTGTTTTTGAATTTCTGATGAATGAAATCTTAAGTTTGCCGGCTGTGCTGGTCGGCATTATGGTTTTGATCGGTCTGGCCGTCCAAAGAGCCGATCTGTCTAAGATTTTCTCAGGGACGCTGAAAAGTATTATCGGTTTTATTATCCTCGGATCCGGTGCCACGGTGATTATCGGTTCTCTTGATGCTTTGGGCGGCATTATCGAAGAAGGCTTTAGTATTCATGGTGTGGTCCCGAACAATGAGGCCATTGTTGCCTTGGCCCAGCAGACGTTAGGGAGGGAAACAGCTCTAATCATGGGCTTTGGCTTTATCGCCAATATATTATTTGCCAGGTTTACCCCGCTGAAATATATTTTCTTAACCGGACATCATACATTTTTTATGGCAGCCTTGTTGTCGGCCGTGCTGGGTACCGCGGGATTAAGCGGTTTTGCTTTGGTGCTGACAGGTTCGATCATTTTAGGGTTTCTGATGGTATTGATGCCGGCCATTGGCCAACCATTTATGAGGCAAATTACGGGCAGCAACGATATTGCCATCGGACACTTCAGCACCATTGGGTATGTGTCTGCCGGGTTGGTTGGAAAATGGGTGGGCAATAAAGAGCAGTCTACAGAGGAGATTCAGATTTCTGAAAAGTGGTCCTTTTTACGGGATTCATTGGTGGCCACTGCCCTGACCATGGTGATTATCTTTGTTATCATGGTGCTGTTTGCCGGTCCGTCCGTTGTCAGCCATTATGCTGGTGAGCAAAACTTCATCATGTTCGGCATTATCCAGGGGGTTACATTTGCAGCAGGGTTGAGCATTATCCTCTTAGGGGTGCGCATGATCCTTAATGAAATTGTACCTGCTTTCCGGGGAATTGCTGAAAAAATTGTCCCGGGTGCCAAACCTGCCCTGGATATTCCCATTGTGTTTCCCTATGCCTCTACGGCAGTGATCATTGGCTTTTTATTCAGCTTTGCCGGCGGTCTGATCAGCATGTTTTTTTTGGGCTTGCTCTCACTGCCGTTAATCATCCCGGGCCTTGTTCCTCATTTTTTTACGGGGGGCGGAGCCGGTGTGTTCGGCAATGCTACAGGGGGAAGAGTGGGCGCTGCCGTTGGAGGATTTGTCAACGGTGTGTTGATCAGCTTTATTCCCGCCTTGTTGTTACCGGTGCTGGGCAACCTCGGCTTTGCCAATACAACATTTGGAGATACGGACTTCGGCATTGTGGGTATCATTATCGGCTTTATAGCTAATTTGTTTAGTTAGGAGGGGAGGATCGGCAATCCCTTTTTATTTTTGCGCCTATATCATCCAGCCTCATTACCCGTTATTTTAAAGAAAGGGGATTGCCAATGTCTGCCAACACCTTTACTTTTATCACTCAAGATGGCGTGGAGATTGTTGCCAGGAGATGGGCGCCCGATCAGGTCCAGCCAAAAGCGGTTGTCCAAATTGCCCATGGTATGGCCGAACATATCCAGCGTTATGATAATTTTGCCAGGCACCTGGTTAAGCACCATTTTGCCGTTTATGGGAATGATCACCGGGGACATGGTTTAACAGGCCAAAAAATGGGCATTGCCGGTTATTTTGCAGATGAGGACGGCTTTGACAGAGTGGTTGGCGATATTGAACAGAAAAGAAGTTTATGCAGATATTGTCAGCTGGCTGGAAGAACAGCTTGTGCGGAACAACAGTTAAGGCAACGTGTTTTTTGTTTTTACGATATTATTTTAGAACACTAAAAGCCTCTGCGACTTTACGCGCATTTGAATAAATAGTTTTTTGATGTTATGTCATTGTTTTCTTGACTAAAATAATGGTAAAATCTTTTTAATTATATTGGAAGATAAAAGATAAAGAGACATAATATTGATCCTTCCTAGAGCGGTAATTGACGATTGACGCTGATGATTAACTTGATATTAAAACGGCTCCAACGGGAAAGGATCGATTTGTACCAGATTCATTGCCTGCCTTTACATATTCTGAAAGATGGAAGCGTGTTTGAAGTGCTGGACAAACTGCAGGAAGAAGGAAAGATTTGTTATTACGGGGTCAGTGTGGAAACGGTTGAGGAAGGATTGTTTTGCTTAACCGATCCAAACGTTAAAGCCCTGCAACGGTGAGGCGTTCAATGTGGGGGAAACATTTGCTGGGCTGCCGTTTGAAAAAGGGGTTGAGCTCAGCCGTCAGTTGAGCTGGATTGCACCAGTTTTATGAAAACGAGGTTCATCCCCATATCCGCGGGGCTTATTAACAAAACCATGATCATAGAAAGGGAAAAACATTGATACAAACCAAAACAACACCTGAACAACAAGGTTTCGTCAGACGGGATTATGGATTGTCTTCACACAAGCTGCCCTTTAAAAGCCCGTTTTTTTATGGCTGGGTTATTGTCGTCATGGGCGCTTTGGGGCTCTTTTTTTCCGGGCCCGGACAAACCTATTCCGTCAGTGTATTTATCGATGCTTATATTGAAGCCTTTGGCTGGGACCGTACTTTGGTGTCCAGCATCTATTCCGGAGCAACCTTGCTTGCCGGTCTTTTGCTGTTTGTGGTGGGCAAATTGGTAGACCGATTCGGCCAGCGGCCCATGACGGTGGCCGTTGCTTTGCTTTTGGGCCTGGCCTGTTTATGGAACAGTTTTGTCATGGGGCCTGTCATGCTGTTTATCGGCTTTTTCCTGATTCGCCTGCTGGGTCAAGGGTCCATGACCTTATTGCCCAATACGTTGGTGCCTCAATGGTTTGTCCGCTATAGAGGGCGGGCGATAAGCTTTATGAGCGTCGGTGTTTTGTTAAGTGCCGCTGCCTTTCCGCCGCTGAACAACTGGCTGATCCAAAACTGGGGCTGGCCTGTGGCCTGGAGGGTTTGGTTCGTTGTTCTGGTCTTTTTCTTTGCTCCTTTGGCGTTGTATCTGATTCGCAATAAACCGGAGGATGTGGGGCTTCTTCCGGATAATGACCGTCGGAGAAAGTCAACTGGGAGCGTGGGCACGACCATGTCCACATCCTCCATACAAGAAGAATCATGGACATTAAAAGAGGCGATGCGCACCAGGGCCTTTTGGCTGATCTTGTTTTGTGTCGGTGTGCCGTCCATGGTCAATACAGGCATAACCTTTCATTTGTTTTCAATCCTGGCCGAAAGCGGCATTGGCCGGGGCACAACAGCCTTTCTCTTAAGCCTGGTGCCGTTAATCGGTTTTGTCTGTTCGTTAGCTGCCGGTTTTATTATGGAGAAAGTAAAAGTCCATTATGTCCTGTGTGTCACCTTCCTGATAGAACTGGGGTCTATCATGATTCTGCTATTGGGTTCATCCGTGTACACGATTTTGTTCTTTGTCCTGTTGTGGGGCATTTTTGAAGGCTTTTTAAGAGTGTGTGTAGGCGTGGTGTGGCCCAATTATTTTGGGCGAGAACATTTGGGCACCATCCGCAGTGTGGTCACGACGGTCACGGTAATAGGTTCAGCGTTGGGTCCGTTGCCCTTTGGTATCGCCTATGATTTGTATGGCAGATATTCCGAAGTGTTGTTGCTGATCATGCTGTTTCCGTTGTTGGCCGTGTTTGCTGCCATTTTGTCGCCGCCGCCGGTTAAAAAAGCATAAGCACGATTGGGTTGCACAGAACCCAGTACGTTATTGATGACAGGTCTGAACAAGATGAGGACAGCTCATAATGGGGTTGTCCTTTTTTATGTTGTGCCATTTTGATTTAACTTCAAAACCCTTAACGATGGCACAAACAAAATATTATCTTGAATTAGTAAGTGAGAATGATTATACTTATCTATGATAATGATTATCAATTTCTGTTTTGGAAGAACATATCTTTGATCAAAACAAAGGATTGGATACATATGGCCATGAGAGAAATTGAGCTTGTACAGCGGCAACCGCCACAAGAGGAACACAAAAAGGTTACCTCACGTCCTCTTGTGGCCTCAATTATTCTTGGTGGCGGGATTGTTGCCCTTGTGTTGGGGCTTGGGGCTTCCATTTCCCTGGGGGCGGCTGACATAGGCTTGAGAACGGTATGGACGGCAGTATTCCAATATGATCCTGAACTGACATCCCATCAGATTATCCAAGCATTGAGAATCCCAAGGGCATTGGCAGCAGCTTTAGTGGGTGCCTTTCTGGCTGTTTCCGGAGCCATCATGCAAGGGATGACCCGCAATCCCCTTGCTTCGCCTTCAATTATGGGTATCACGGAAGGATCAGCCTTTATGATTGCCATTGCCTTTGCCTTCTTTCCGGGAACTTCCTATCTCGGCCTGATGTTGTGGTCCTTTGCAGGGGCCGGGATTGGCGCTGCTCTCGTCTTCACCATTGGTTCCCTTTCCAAAGGGGGATTGACGCCTGTTAAGTTGGCCTTGGCCGGAGCCGCGGTAGGGGCCCTTCTGAGCGCATTGTCTTCGGCCATTGCCATTCACTACCGGGTGGCCCAGGACATCAGCTTCTGGTATGCGGGAGGAGTGGCCGGAACCCAATGGGTCAGCGTGAAGCTGATCATTCCGGTGGCCGTTATCGGTTTATGTCTGGCCATGATGCTGGCTCGCTCAATTACAGTACTCAGTTTGGGGGAAGAAGTGGCCAAAGGGTTGGGACAACACACGGTCCTGGTTAAAGTGTTGGGGACGGTCGTGGTGTTATTGTTGACGGGTGCCGCGGTTTCTGTGGCCGGCAACATCGGTTTTATCGGCTTGGTGATCCCGCATATCACCCGCTTTTTGGTCGGGATGGATTACCGCTGGATTATGCCTTGTGCCGCTGTATTAGGCGGGCTTCTCCTGGTCTTGGCTGACATTGGGGCCCGGATGGTCAATGCCCCCTATGAAACCCCGGTTGGGGCCATCACCGCTTTGATCGGTGTGCCGTTTTTCCTCTGCCTGGCCCGCCGCGAAGGGAGAGGATTGTAGTGGACATGGTTAAACAGGCAAACAAAAAGCCGTTGCTGGTGATGGGCATTTTATCGGGTCTGATTCTTCTTTCGCTATTTATCAGCTTAAACACGGGTGTGAGCCGTATTGCTCCGCTTGATGTGATCAAAACCCTGGCCGGGTCGGGCACTGAAAAAGAGCAGCTTGTCCTGTTGGATTTCCGCCTCCCAAGGTTGGTCATTGCCTTATTGATAGGGGCTGGATTAGCCGTTTCCGGTGCGATTTTACAAGGGGTATCCCAAAACGGTTTGGCTGATCCGGGCATTTTGGGCATTAATGCCGGAGCAGGATTGGCGGTGGTGTTATATATTTTCTTTTTTCAGGGCTCTGCCTCTTCCTTAAGTCTGTTATCTATATTTGTGATGCCTTTTTTCGCTTTGCTCGGTGCGTTGTTGGCCGCCTTGTTGATTTATGTTCTGGCTTGGAAAAAAGGGATGGCCCCTGTGCGGCTCATTCTTGTCGGGATCGGGGTGAATGCCGCTTTCAGCGCCGCGCTGATTATTTTCCAATTAAGAATGAACCCCCATGATTTTATGCAGGCGGCCGTTTGGTTAGCGGGAAGTATATGGGGAGCCAGTTGGAAATTTGTTGTCGCTGTTCTGCCTTGGATTTTGTTGCTTATACCTTTGAGCCTATACAAAGCAAGATATTTAAATGTGTTAAATCTGGGCGATCAAGTGGCAACAGGCTTGGGAGCGGCTGTTGAAAAGGAGCGGGGAATGTTGCTTTTCCTTGCGGTGGCCCTGGCGGGTTCCTGTGTTGCCGTTGGGGGAGGCATTGCCTTTTTAGGTCTGGTCGCTCCCCATTTGGCCAGACGCCTTGTGGGGCCCAAGCATCAGGTCCTTATTCCGGCTTCTGCCTTGATGGGAGCTTTGTTGCTGCTGACCGCCGATACCATCGGCCGATACCTGCTGGCTCCATCGGAACTTCCGGTTGGCCTTGTTGTTTCCGCCTTGGGAGCACCTTATTTTATTTATCTGTTGATGAAAACGAACTGATGCGGGAGGGATTGAAGTGGTCACGTTGGCGGCTGAAAAGCTGGGCATTGCTTATGGGAAGCTGGACATTGTCAAAGGGCTTAACTTAACCATTCCGGAGGGGAAAGTGACAACCATTATCGGGCCCAACGGGTGCGGCAAATCAACGATTTTAAAAACATTGGCCCGCATTCTTCAGCCCAAAACCGGGGTTGTTTATCTGGACGGGAAAGCCATCCATCAACAATCGACCAGGGAGATTGCCAAAAAAATGGCGATTCTGCCCCAAACACCTGAAGCGCCAAGCGGCTTAACCGTATCCGAGCTTGTTTCCTATGGACGCTTTCCCCATCAGCGCGGTTTTGGACGTCTGACGGACGAGGACCGCCGCATTGTCCACTGGGCATTGGAAGTGACGGGCGTGATCCAGTTTCGTGAGCGGCCTATTGAGGCGCTGTCAGGCGGACAGCGGCAGAGGGTGTGGATTGCCATGGCCCTCGCCCAGGAAACCGATCTTCTTTTGCTCGATGAACCGACCACCTATCTCGATTTGGCCCATCAGCTGGAAGTGTTACAACTGCTGGATAAACTGAACCTGGAACAGCAACGGACCATTGTCATGGTGATTCATGATCTCAACCATGCCGCCCGTTTTGCCCATCACATGGTGGCCATCAACAACGGGACAATTATCAAAGAAGGGACCCCGGAAGAAGTGATGAGACCAGATGTTTTAAAGGAGGTGTTTAACATTGATGCTGAGATTGTAAAGGACCCGCGGACGGGCAAACCTGTTTGTCTGACCTATGATCTTCTATCCGGAACAGAGCATGCTGAAGATCAACAGCTGGTCCATGCACCGGCTTAATCATCCACCCTGGTTTTAACAGATGAGAACATAGAACAAAGGAGAGAGAAACATGTGGCTTAATCGTGATGCTAAAAGTTTAATTATCATATGTGCCATTTTATTGTTAGGCACTTTGCTGACGGCCTGCGGCCAAACCATCGACAGCACCGCATCTGAAGCAGAGCAGGCCCAGGCAGACACAACGGAAAGTGAAACGATCAGATTTATGGCTGCAAACGGGGAAATTGAGCTTCCTCAACAGCCTGAACGCATTGTGGTGATTGCCGACAGCTATGTTGGCTATTTTATGGCTCTTGGCATCACACCGGTGGGTATTTCTGAAAATGCATTGAAAAATCCGTACTTTGAAGGGAAAGTTGACGGTATTGAAAGTATAGGGGACTCAGCCAACCCGTCGCTAGAAAAAATATTGGAACTAAAGCCGGATCTGATTGTTACTTTCAGCGGCACCGAAAACATCGACCAACTTGAAAAAATTGCACCCACAGCAGCCATCGAATACGGGCAGAAAGATTTGAGAGAGCAGTTGAGAGACTTCGGTAATTTGACCGGCAGGGAAGAAGAAGCAGAAGCCTGGATTGCCGGTTGGGAGGAAAAAATAGCCGAATACAAGCCACAGGTGCAGGAAGCTGTAGGCGATCAAACTGTTTCCATCCTCCAACCGTATGCCAAAGGAATCTATGCTTTTGGACATAACTATGCCCGAGGCGGGGAAATCATTTACGGAGAGTTTGAATTGAAAGCACCGGAAATGGTGCAAAAAGAGGCGATTGACAGCGGTCAAGGATGGGCAGACTTGTCGCTTGAAATGTTGCCCGACTATGCCGGGGATTACATATTTACCAGCGCATGGGCAGGAGATGATGCCGATCCGGACGTGGTTTATAACAGCACCATCTGGAAATCGTTACCTGCTGTAAAAAATAACCGTGTGTTTAAAATTGATCCCGTGGGTTCGTTCTATAATGATCCTGTATCCTTGGAGGAACAGCTTGACTTCATTGTCCAAAGTCTTACGCAGTAAAAATAAACAGATATAAACCAGTTTCAAAAGAATTGATGATTGAACTTTTAAATGATGCTGGGAGGAGGATTTTGCTGCAACAGCGGCCTTAAATCAAAACTTGAAACATAAAATGATAATGATTATCAATATTAATTAAGGGTGCAGCATGTAATCAACCGTGTTGTCAAGGATTTTTATTCCTTGCCACAGGAAAAAAGAAGTTCTTCGCAGGTGCTGGCACTCATCGAAAAATATTGGAAATCATTCATCCGTTTAGATATGTTTCCAAGGCGTTCCCAAGGATATATCACTTTGGTCAAAATAACCGATCATCTTTTACAATGTATTCGTGCCCTTGATCCGCACCCACCTCTCTTTTTGTATGAAAAATTTTCAACTTATTCAGATGAGTCCACCTCTTCTGTATGCTTACTACTAACTCGCCTAAAGGTATTCCCTTGGGGTGGTCGGGAACCTTACTTTGGAACCAATCCCATCGCTTTTGGGTTTCCAACTGACGGTCCTCCTATTATTGTTGACATGTCCTCCAGTATTGTCGCCAGAGGTAAAATTATCCTGGCTAATAAAAACAAAGAGACCATCCCCGAAGGATGGGCGATTGATCAACAAGGGCGAGAGACGGCCAACCCGGCTGAAGCGCTAAAAGGGGCTGTTCTTCCCTTCGGAGGAATGGATTCCCTTATCACCAGAGGTATATGCGGAGTTGAACCAAATGGCAGACACCTTGGGAATCAGGATGATTTGAGAGGGAAATTATTATTCGGTATTAATTCTGAAAATGCCGTTTCCGCTTTTGGCCATGGTCGATGCCATTTTGTCACCACCGCAGCCAAAGCGTGAACATTACTCAGTATGTGAGGACATTAAACATCCAGATGATTAAGTCACGAGATTGGGGCAGCCACAAGAGAGCTGCCCCTTTTTAACAATCTTATGCTTTCACTACGTGACCATACCACTTCCTCTGCAACCAAAAGGCAACATGAACCAGACCGATTAAGACAGGGACTTCCACCAGGGGACCAATCACGGCGGCAAAGGCAACGCCGGAGTAAATACCAAACACACCGATGGCTACAGCCAAAGCCAGTTCAAAATTATTGCTGGCAGCCGTAAAGGAGATGGCCACGGTACGGGAATAATCGGCCCCAAGCATTTTCCCCATCCAAAAAGAGATTAAAAACATAACCACAAAGTAGATCAGCAAGGGTACAGCAATGCGCAGCACATCAAAGGGAAGTTGGACCACCTGGTCCCCTTTCATGGCAAACATGATCACAATGGTAAATAGCAGCGCGACAAGCGTGAGCGGGCTGATGGCAGGGATAAATTGTTGTTGATACCAGGCTTCTCCCTTTTGGCGAACCAGAATAAAGCGGGAGAGGAAGCCTGCCAAAAACGGCAAACCCAAATAGATCAGGACACTGGACGCAATATCCCCCATGGTAATGTCCACCAAGGCGCCTTCCAAGCCAAAGACAGGGGGTAAAACGGTAATAAACAGATAAGCATAAACGGCAAAAAAGCAGACTTGAAAGAGGGAGTTAAAAGCCACCAATGCGGCAGCATATTCATTATTGCCTTTGGCCAAGTCGTTCCAAACTAGCACCATAGCGATGCAACGGGCCAAGCCAATCAGAATGACTCCCACCATGTACTCTGGATAATCTCGCAAAAAGGTGATCGCCAGCAGAAACATCAACACGGGTCCCACCAGGTAGTTTTGCAAAAAAGAAAGACCTAAAATGCGCCAATCTTTAAAGACGAGAGGGAGCGTTTCATAGCGGACTTTAGCTAAAGGAGGATACATCATTAAAATCAGTCCGATGGCAATGGGAATAGAGGTGGTACCGATGGAAAGACGGTCCAGCCACTCGCTCAGGGCCGGAAACAAAGTCCCCATAATAAGCCCTCCGGCCATAGCGGCAAAAATCCACAAAGTCAGGTAACGATCTAAAAATGAAAGCCGTCTGCTAATCGTTGTCATGAACATAACCCTCCATACAGATTTGATAAATGTATAAGCATATACTTATATAATCTTCCTGTATGAGTATAGCACGGTATGTTTGGCCAGTAAAGTATAAGTGTTTTAAAGATATCTTCTCAGTTAATATGTGCTCACCTGGCCTCATTGTTTATGGGCAGATAGGATTTTTAACTTTTTTCAAACATATTCTTACAAAAGAAAATGCAAGTCGTCTGGAAAGATGTCGGTACACACATTATTCTCACCGAGAGGGTGTCTCTTTGTCGTCTGTACAATAATAATCACGGTTATAAAAACATATAGTTGTTAATATGAGTATCGTTACAGGAGGAACAACATGGCCATCAGACCACCGTTACTTCAGAGGGGAGATACCATTGGATTAGTGACACCTGGCAGCCCTCTTGAGGCAGACATTATCAATGCCAGAGTACAAACGTTACTAGCGTTGGGCTTTAATGTCGTTTTTGGCAGGTATGTTTATTCATTTGAGGGTATTGTTGCGGCACCAGATGAACAGAGGGCTGAGGACGTCATGATGATGTTCACGGACCCAAACGTGAAAATGATACTGCCAACACGGGGTGGGACAGGGGTTCAAACCATGCTTCCTTACCTGGATTATGAGGTGATAAGAGACAACCCTAAAATCGTAACAGGTTACAGTGACATTACCGTCTTGCTCAATACATTGTACCAACGGAGTGACTTAATCACCTTTCACAGTTTGATGCTGATTGATTTCCGGCCGGACACACCTGCCTATAATTTCGATCAATTCTTCACAGCAACCTCCACATTGACTGCTCCCAGAATGATCCTCAATCCCCCGGGTATCCCCCTGATCAGTTTGGTTCCAGGCAATGTCACCGGCCCTATCGTGGGTGGCAATCTGACCTCAATCGTCAATACCCTCGGGACGCCATTTGAAATTGACACGGATGGGAAAATACTTTTTTTAGAAGAAACCCATGCACCCACAACGCTGATTTAC
This sequence comes from Caldalkalibacillus uzonensis, assembly GCF_030814135.1. NCBI lineage: Bacteria > Bacillati > Bacillota > Bacilli > Caryophanales > Bacillaceae > Caldalkalibacillus > Caldalkalibacillus uzonensis. The sequence continues at coordinate 28,242 of NZ_JAUSUQ010000005.1, forward strand.
CGGTATTTAATACAGCTGTTAATGGCAGGAAAATTTGACAATTGTCTGGGTATTATCATGGGGGAATGCACCAATTGTCCTGTCTCTTACGGTACGACGTATCAAGACTTGATTAATGCCTTATTGGTGCCGTTAGGAAAACCGCTTATGGTCAACCTGGCCACTGCCCATGGTTTCTATAAGGCGGCTATTCCAATCGGGGCGACGGTTAATCTTGATACCGTGAATAATATGTTGACAGTACTTGAACCGACCGTTTCAGTGTGAGGTTGAATTATGATACAAGAGGCCTAGACACGGGCCTCTTTCTTGCTATTAAGACGCCTTTTTTTAGTCAAGACACAATCAATACCGGCTCCGATAATACTTTTGAAGTCTAACTGTAAAGAAAGCGTTGACATCTCATAAATGATCATATACAATCATTAATGATCATAAACAACCACAAATGATCAGTAGTGATCAAAAACGGTCGTGTTAACGGTCATATTGTAAGCGTTATAATCACATCCAGATCTTATGATAATCATAAGTGCTGATCAATCACTCTAAAAACTTAAGGGTGTGCGCGATGTTTGAGGAAGAAAGAAGGAAAGAACTCGTCGAGTACATTAACAGACATCAACGTGCTTCTGTTCAGGAGTTAAGTGAGCATTTTCAGGTTTCGGAATCTACCATACGCAGGGACTTAAGGTTTTTAGAAGAGGAAAAGCTCTTGAAAAGAACCCATGGTGGGGCCATTGCTTTGGAACATGTTGCTTTTGAACCAACATTTATGGAAAAAGAAACTAAATTTCTGCCTGAAAAACAGGCGATAGCCCAAAAAGCATGTGAACTGATCCGTGAAGGAGACACGATCTTACTTGATTCCGGAACAACCACGCTCCAATTGGCCAAAAAATTAAAAGCGTTTTCGAGGTTAACCATAGTGACTAATTCCCTCGTCATTGCTAAGGAGTTTCAAGAACATCCCACCATAGACGTTCATCTGTTGGGAGGAACGTTAAGAAAAGAAACCTTGGCTCTCGTTGGCCCTTTTGCTGAACAAATATTGGGAATGATTAATGTGGACAAAGTATTTATCGCCACGAACGGTTTGGACATTCACGAAGGGCTCACAACCCCCAATGTGTTGGAAGCAAAAACAAAGCGCAACATGATCAAGGCAGGAAAAGAGGTCATCTTATTGACTGACCATAGCAAAGCCGGCAAAGTATCCTTTGCTAAATTCGCTGATTTGGAAGAGATCGATCAGTGTATTATCGATCACGGGGCCAGTGATGAACTGGTCAGACAGATGCAGAAGATGGGTATTAATGTTCATATCGTAGGAGGCAGCTTATGAGTTCAACTGTTCTCACTGTGACCTTAAATCCAGCTGTGGACAAAACTATACATGTGTCCGGTTTAAATATTGGAGGGCTGAACCGTGTAAGAAAGACAAGGACAGACCCTGGCGGAAAAGGGGTTAACGTTGCCAAAGTGTTAAACAATTTCAATGTGCCGGTCATTTTAACCGGGTTTATAGGTGGCAGGCTAGGACAGGTTTTTCTGGAAGAACTGCGAAAAGAACAATTGAATTTAGATTTTGTTGAAGTAGACGGGGAATTACGCACCAACATCAAGATTGTGGATGAAGCTCATCATATCACCACTGAACTGAACGAGACAGGATTTCAGGTTGGTGAGCAGGATCTCTTTCGGCTCCGGGAAAAAGTAGACGAGCTTTTACATCACTGTTCCTGTCTTGTTTTAGGAGGGAGTTTACCTTCGGGGGTTCCCTCATCCATTTATTATGACTTTATTCAGCTGGCCAAAAAGAAAGCCATACCCACTGTATTAGATGCAGATGGAACAGCGCTAAAGGAAGGCATTAAGGCAAAGCCGTTCGCCATTAAGCCCAATCGTTTTGAATTGGAGCAGTTGTTGGGACGCTCACTGGAGACAGATGAAGCCCTTGTCCGTGCAGGCAAGGAGCTTATCGCAGAAGGCATCAACATTGTCTTAATTTCAATGGGCAGTGAAGGAGCGCTGCTCATCAGCCAACATGAAGCCTACAAGGTGAGACCATTTACCATTAGGCCGCAAAGCACAGTAGGCGCCGGCGATTCAATGGTCGCAGCTCTGGTATACGGATTGAAAAAGCAAAAATCTCTGCAGGAGATCGCTGCCTTTGCTACAGCAGCCGGCACTATGACGGCAGCCAAACCAGGTACTGAAGTTTGTACCCTTCAGGAAGTGGAAAAGGCACTTCAGCGGGTACAAGTTTCACGTATATCCGCTCACTTTTCAACATGCTAAGGAGGGAGAAAAATGAAAAAACTCTTAGCCGTGACGGCTTGTCCAACCGGCATCGCCCATACCTACATGGCGGCTGAAGCCCTGCAAAAGGCAGCGCAAGCTAAAAATGTGGATTTAAAGGTTGAAACCCGTGGAAGCGTCGGTGTGGAAAACGAATTGACGGATACGGAGATTGCTGAAGCACATGCTATCATCATTGCAGCCGATACTGATGTAGACGAAGAACGATTTGCCGGAAAACCCGTCGTTCAGGTTTCGGTAGCTGAAGCCATAAAAAATGCGGAAAAACTCATTGACGAAGCGCTACGTCTCGACACTCCCCGGCCGACAAGCGCGGATGTGGTCGCGCAAGTTGAGCGGGAGAAGGCGAAACGCAGTCAGGAACGCAAAGGTTTTTACAAACACTTGATGAATGGGGTCTCTTTCATGATCCCCTTGGTTGTGGCTGGAGGAATTATCATTGCGCTATCGTTTATTTTTGGCATTGAAGCGTTTAAGGAAGAAGGCACACTTGCTGCTGCTTTGATGGACATTGGGGGAGGCGCTGCTTTTGCCCTGATGGTGCCGGTTTTGGCCGGGTTTATCAGTTACTCTATTGCAGACAAACCAGGATTGGCTCCTGGACTTGTGGGCGGTATGTTAGCCAGCCAATTAGGAGCAGGATTCTTAGGCGGAATTGTAGCCGGGTTTTTAGCCGGGTATATTGCCAAATGGTTAAAAGATACAATCAAACTGCCCAAGAACTTTGAAGGTTTAAAGCCGGTGCTGATCATTCCGGTATTATCCACCTTGGCCGTTGGCCTGCTCATGATTTACGTGATTGGCACACCGGTTGTGGCCATCATGGATGGACTGACCAACTGGCTTCAGGGGTTAACGGCGGCGAATGCCGTATTATTAGGAGTGATTATGGGAGCCATGATGGCCTTTGATATGGGCGGCCCCGTCAATAAAGCGGCCTATACGGTAGCTGTCGGTTTATTAGGAAGTGAAATCTATGAGCCTATGGCAGCAGTGATGGCTGCCGGCATGACACCGCCGCTGGGATTATGGTTAGCTACTTTATTGGCTCCGAAGAAATACACATTAGAAGAGAGGGAAGCTGGAAAAGCTGCCGGAGTACTTGGCATTTCCTTTATTACCGAAGGGGCGATTCCTTTTGCCGCCGCTGATCCTTTCCGCGTTATCCCCTCGATTATGGTGGGTTCTGCCGTAGCCGGTGGGTTATCTATGCTGTTTGGGGCCAAACTGCTGGCTCCCCATGGAGGCATCTTTGTCTTACCGATTCCGAATGCGGTTGAAAATCTGTTACTGTATGCCTTGGCGATTGCCATCGGTACGGTCGTTACCGCCTTAATGGTAAACGCTTTGAAAAAGACGAAAGAAGTTCCATTCACAACTAAAAAGAACACCGTCAACGTTTCTGGACAATAAGTTTTATAACGATACGCGAATGACCATCTGCAACGAGTAAACTTGAAAGTCTAAAGGAGAGGCACTTATGAACCTGAAAGAATTGCTTAAAGAGGAAGCCATACAACTTTCTTTATCTGCGGAAACAAAAGAAGAATGCATACGCAAACTGTCTTCTGTCTTGCACGAGACAGGAGCAGTCAGTGATAAAGAACAATATGTTCAAAAGGTATTGGAAAGGGAACAAATGAGTTCAACCGGTGTTGGGTTTGGCGTGGCCATTCCCCATGGCAAGTCAAGAGGGGTACAATCACCCGGACTAGCGTTTGCCCGCTTGACTGCCCCCATTGATTGGGATGCTTTAGACGGCCAGCCGGTGAAAAATGTCTTTCTCATCGCTGTTTCAGAAGAACAGGCAGGGGATGCCCACTTGAAAATTTTAGCCTCCTTGTCCCGGAAACTGATGCATGAAGATTTTCGCCAACAATTAAATCAAGCTGAAACAGCGGAAGATATTTTCTCAGCATTAGAGAGCTGAAGATAAACAAGAAAAACAGGCGGGAATACCCTGCCTGTTTTTTTAGCTTACTTTTTTCACTCATCTTTGGCTGGGGGATAGTCTCCTCTATGCAACCTGTGGCTGTTAAGCATGACAACAGGTATTCCGACGATGGTGAGCACCACACTGGCTGTTTTTAACACAATCTTAAAAAAATTTAAATCATATTTGATTTAGACCTTGAAATCATATATGATTTTATATATGATATAAATATGAAACGGGAAGCTAAACTCAACAAGCAACAATATGCCTATGAAGTGATTCGCTCCAGAATACTTGATGGCACCTATGGACCAGGGCAACGTATCGTGATTGATCAAATTGCTAAGGAGGTTGGATCTAGTTCGATTCCTGTCCGGGAAGCGATCAGGCAATTGGAAGCGGATGGTCTGATCGAATACAAACCCAATTCAGGGGCTGTTGTGAGTACCATAAACGAACAGGAATACTTGGATACATTGTCCGTGCTGGCAGTGATGGAAGGCTATGCAACGAGAATCAGTGCTGAACGCATCGGTGATCACATCTTAAATGAACTGGAAGAGCTCAACGAGCAGATGCAAAAAGCCCTTGAGGAGTTTGACTTTGAACAATTCGGACGGTTGAACAGGGCCTTCCATGAAGTGATCTATCAGCAGTGTCCCAATCAGTTTTTGCTGGACACAATTAGGCGCGCCTGGCAGCGCTTGGACAGTGTGCGCCGGTCTGGATTTACCCTGGTTCCTCATCGTGCCAAACACTCCATTGAGGAACATGCCCAGCTCATAAGCCTGATCAGGACCAAAGCACCTTTGGAACAGATTGAGGCTTATGCCAGAGAACATAAACTGAATACAGTCAGGGCTTTTGTCAACCGCAAACCAAACCCCTCATTTTCTTATTTGTCTTCTATTTAGTTTGCGCGTGACGGAAGCTTAAGTGTATCACCATGAAAGGGGGGCGGACAGCCTTTCTTTTTTGAAAATTAATATCAGAATAATTAATATTAACTGAACATTATTAAACAAAAGGTGTTTCTGTTTATTGTTAACAAAGTATAGCCAAAGGGTTGGAGGGATAAATGATGGCCAAAAATTTTGAAGAAACGGTTCAACGTTTGCGGGGGTCGATTGCCCCGATCGTGACCCCGTTTGACGAACAGGGGAATATTGATGAACAGGCTTTGGTCGATTTAATTGAGTGGCATATTGCCAGCGGCAGTCATGGGATTTCTGTGACAGGAACCACTGGGGAGCCCAGCTCGCTAACTCTGCAGGAGCGGGAACGGGTCATGGAGATTGCCATTCAAACAGTGCGGGGACGGGTACCGGTTGTGCCGGGAACAGGCTCTACCAACCACGATGAGACAATGCACCTCACTAAACTAGCCCAGGAAATGGGTGCCGATGCAGCGATGGTCATTGTTCCTTATTACAATAAACCCTCTCAGCATGCATTATATAAGCATTTTAAAACGGTGGCAGATGCCGTTGACATTCCGATTATTATTTACAACATCCCCGGAAGGACAGCGGTTAACATGGAAGTGAAGACGCTGGCCCGCTTGAACGAAGATTGCAAGAACATTGTTGGGGTTAAAGAATCTAACAAGGACTTTGAGCATGTCAACCGAGTCTTGCTGTACTGCGGCCGGGATTTCCGTCTTTTCTCAGGCATTGAACTGCTGTGCTACCCGATGCTGGCCATTGGTGGATCGGGTTCTGTGTGTGCCACTGCAAACGTGACCCCGGATAAAGTAGCTGAAATGCACAATGCCTGGTTTGAAGGGGATGTGGAAAGAGCACAGCAACTTCATTATGAACTGATGCCATTAAACGATGTATTGTTTAAAGATACTAATCCAGCTCCTTTAAAGGCGGCCTTGGGTATGATGGGTAAAATTACCCCTAAACTGAGGTTGCCCATGGACCTGCCTTCTGAAGAGCTGCAGCAAGAGATCCGCTCTGTACTTGAAACTTATGTCACACTGCCTGAACAAGTGAACAAATAGGGGGAAATGCCTGATGAAACATGTCCGCTTTATTGCCGAAGGTCGTCTTCAGAGAGGGACGTATGATGCCGGGGTAATCACGACTCCCGCCGGAAAACAGTATCAAGAAGTAGCTATTGATGTTTGGTTGCCTCCTGTGGAGCCTAATAAAATCATTGGTTTAGCTTTAAATTATGCCGATCATGCCGTAGAGTTGGGACTGGAAAAGCCTGCTGAGCCAGTGCTGTTTATTAAGCCCAACAGTTCCGTTGTAGGTCATAAAGCGCCTGTTTATTACCCTGACGGGGCTACGTATATGCATTACGAGAATGAATTGGCTGTGGTCATTGGCCGGGAAGGCCGCTTCATTAGACGTGAGAATGCGTTCGACTATGTACGCGGATACACTATTGCCAATGATGTAACCGTTAGAGATTTCGTGAATAACTTTTACCGTCCGCCTGTCCGGGCCAAAGGACACGACACATTTGGGCCCATTGGACCTGTGCTTGTTGACAAGGAGGATATTCCGGACATCACTAACATTGAACTGAGAACCTATGTCAACAATGAGCTAAGGCAACAGGGTAACACCAAGGACTTGATGTATACCATTCCCGAACTGATTGAATTTATCAGCTCCTTTATGACCTTGGAACCGGGGGACATGATTCTCACCGGAACCCCAAAAGGGATCTCCCATGTGTATCCCGGTGATGTCATGCGTTTGGAGATCGACGGCATCGGTGCCTTGGAAAATCCCATACTGGATGGACGGACTGAAAAATAGGAGGCGTTGATATGAGTTCCTTTGCACACCCTGAACATGTACAACACTATATCAATGGGCAATTTGTAGAGAGTGCTTCTGGCAAACGCTTTGAAAACGTTAATCCCTTTACCAATAAGGTGATCAATACGGTGGCAGAGGGAGATAAAGAAGAGATTGACCGGGCTGTGAAGGCAGCCCGGGAGGCCTTTGATCATGGTCCTTGGCGGACGATGAGTGTCAATGAACGACTGAGCTATTTATATAAAATCGCCGATTTAATTGATCAGGCAGCAGACGAGATTGCTTATCTGGAATCCTTGGATACAGGACTGCCTATTAAACAGACACAAAAGCAAGCGGCTCGGGCTGCTGAAAATTTTAGGTTTTACGCCGAAATGGTTAAGAGTCGTTTGCACGGCGAGGCTTATCAAAAAGACAATGATTTTATCAATTATACAATCTATAAACCCGTTGGTGTGGCCGGACTGATAACACCCTGGAATGCTCCGTTTATGCTGGAAACGTGGAAAGTGGCACCGGCGCTGGCCACCGGGAACACCTGCATCTTGAAACCAGCAGAATGGTCACCCCTAACAGCCCATAAGTTAGCCGAAATCGTGAATGAAGCGGGTCTCCCCTCTGGGGTGTTTAATGTGGTGCATGGTTTTGGGGAAACAGCAGGAGCTTCTCTCGTGGCTCACCCTGACGTGCAGCTAATCTCTTTCACCGGAGAGACCGTGACCGGATCTGAAATCATTAAAAATGGCGCTGACACGTTGAAGCGTTATTCCATGGAGCTGGGCGGCAAGTCTCCAATTATCGTTTTTGAGGATGCCGATTTTGAACGGGCAGTCGATGCGTGTATCTTTGGTATTTTCTCCTTCAATGGTGAAAGATGTACAGCCAACTCCCGTTTGTTTGTGCAATCATCCATCAAAGAACAGTTTATAGACGCCTTGTTGGAGCGTTTGCCGCACATCGTGGTTGGGGACCCGATGGATTCCAACACTGAGGTCGGTCCACTCATCCACCGCGTGCACCAGCAAAGAGTGCTGGAGTATCTCAAGATTGCCGAGTCTGAAGGGGCAGAAGTGGTCAGCGGCCATGTTCCTATAGCATATCGGGACGGAAATTTCGTTCCTCCCACTGTGTTACTAAATGTGACCAATGAGATGCGTGTAGCTCAGGAAGAAATCTTTGGTCCGGTGCTGGCCGTCATGTTATTTGACACTGAAGAGGAAGCGATCCGACTGGCTAATGATGTTAAGTATGGATTGGCCAGCTATATCTGGACCAACGACATCAAGCGTGCCCATCGGGTGGCTCAATCCATTGAAGCAGGAATGACATGGATTAATTCCCAAAATGTGCGTGACTTGCGTATTCCCTTTGGTGGAGCCAAGTACAGCGGTATTGGCCGTGAAGGCGGACATTATGCCTTTGAATTCTATACGGAAACCCAAGTGATTCATGTGGCCATCGGAGATACACCAATTCCCAAATTCGGGAAGCTAAAGGTATAAATTTTACAAGATGGAGGGGATAACATGCCAGCCAGAACAGGAAAAGATTATATCGAGGGACTGAAAAAAGCGAAGAATAACGTCTGGATTCACGGGGAAAAAGTGGAAGATGTGACCGAACATCCGGCTTTTAAAAACGTGGTGAACAGTCTGGCCGGGCTCTATGATATGCAATATGAAAAGCCTGAGAAAATGCTGTACACCTCCCCCACCACCGGAGACAAGGTTGGACTGTCATTTATCCAGCCCAAGACCAAGGAGGACCTGATCCGGAGAAGAGAGATGATCATGGAATGGGCCCGGTATACGGGGGGCATGATGGGGCGTTCACCGGACTACTTAAACACAAGTATCATGGCTTTTGGTTCGGCAGAATCTTTCTTTGCCCAGGCTGATCCCATGTATGGCAAGAATGTCAGAAACTATTATGAATTCGTGCGGGAAAATGATATCAGTTTAACCCACACCTTGATTCACCCGCAGGTTAACCGTTCCAAAATTCAAGCGGAACAAAAGGATCCATACTTATCAGCCCGTATCGTAGAAAAGAATGCAGATGGCATTGTCATTCGAGGCTGCCGTTTGTTAGCCACATTGGGCGGAATCACGGATGAAATTGTGGTTTTTCCATCCACAATCAATAAAATGCAGTCGGAAGACGATCCGTATGCTATTGCATTTGCCATCCCCAACAATACACCAGGATTAAAATTCCTGTGCCGGGAGTCGTTCGACTATGGCCGCAGTCAGTGGGAGCATCCTCTTGGTGCTCGTTTCGATGAAAGCGATGCCATTGTCGTTTTTGATGATGTGTTAGTGCCTTGGGAGCGGGTCTTCATTTGTGAAAATAGTAATATTTGCAACAGGGCTTACCGGGAAACCAATGCCGTTGTTCATATGGCTCACCAAGTTGTGGCCAAAAATGTGGCCAAAACTGAATTTACTTTAGGTGTGATTCTGAGCATTATTGATGCGATCGGTATTGAGCGTTTCCAGCACGTTAAGGAAAAAGCGTATGAAGTGATGAGCATTTTGGAAACGATGCGTTCCCATTTGTACCGGGCAGAGGAAAATGCTCAACAGGATCAGTATGGCAATATGACCCCGGACTTCATGCCTCTAGATACAGCCCGTAACTGGTATCCGCGCATGTACCCGCGTATTGTGGAAATTATTCGTACCTTGGGGGCATCTGGATTAATGGCCATTCCAACTAAGGCTGATTTTAGTAACGAAGAAATCGGTGAGTTGGTTCACCGCTATACTCAAGGGGCCAATATTGATGGTTATGAGCGTGTGCAACTGTTCCGCCTTGCCTGGGATATATGCATTAGTGCTTTTGGTAACCGCCAGGTTTTGTATGAATACTACTTCTTCGGTGATCCGGTGCGCATGTCCAATGCTTTCTACGATCATTACCATAAAGAGCCTTACAAGGAAATGGTTAACGAGTTTTTGAAACGCGCTAAATCGTCTGCTCCCAGATATGTCTGACCTTGCAAATCTTGATATCTTCTGGAGGTGTTTCCCTTGAGTTTCAATATCGTTCGTGTGGCCCGTGTGATGATGAATGTGACGGACCTGGACAAAGCCCGCGATTTTTATGTCAACGCACTAGGGATGGTTGAAACAGAGTCCGATGATTCCCACCTGTATTTACGGGGATTGGAAGAGCATGTACACCACAGTCTTGTGTTAAAAAAGGCTGAACAGCCAGGTGTCCACGCCCTAGGTTACAAAGTGTACAACGAAGGAGATTTGGAAGCTTTGGCTGCTTTATTTGAAGAGAAGGGATTCCCTATAAAATGGATAGAGGGTGGAAGCCAGAGAGCTATGGGCAAAATCCTGCGCGTTCACGATATTTCAGGCATTCCCTTGGAATTTTTCTATAAGATGGAAACAGTGGATCGGTACCTGCAGCGTTATGATCTTTACCGTGGCGCAAGGATCCAACGCATTGACCATGTGAATTGTTTTGTCCCTGATGTACAAAAAGCATACGACTTTTATATCAACGAACTGGGCTTTAAATGTTCGGAATATACAGCCACAGATGATGATCAGATCTGGGCTGCCTGGCTGCACCGTAAGCCCAACGTGCATGACCAGGCGTTTATGAACGGACCTGGTCCGCGCTTGCATCATATTGGATTATGGGTAAGTGATCCCATGAGCATTATTCATGGTTGTGATGTTTTGGCTTCAATGGGCTATACACAAGCCATTGAGCGAGGGCCGGGACGCCATGGATTATCCAACGCATTTTTCCTCTATCTCCGTGATCCGGATGGCAATCGAATCGAAATTTATACAGGTGATTACCTCACCAGTGACCCGGATTTCAAACCGATTCGCTGGAGTTTAAACGATCCTCGTCGGCAGACATTCTGGGGACATCAGGCACCGGACAGCTGGTTTAATGAGGCCACCCCATTCTTGAACATCCAAACGGGTGAACCCGTTCGTCTGTCAGAGGCTGTTTTGGAAAAACATAAACCAGATATGTTGGTTTAAGGTGAAGGAGGGAGTGGTATGCCAGCCGTATTGGAAGGATTGTCTCCTGAATTGATGGCCCATTTGGACGGGGAAAAACTGGTTCTGTTGTCTACAATTGAGAAGGAAACGGCATCTCCTAATGTGACGGCCATATCCTGGGTCAAAACAAAGGATGACAAACATATCCGATTTGCTGTCACCCGTGATTCGCGGATCATACACAATATTAAAAACAATCCCCAAGTGGTATTGTGTGTGATCGCCTTGGAAAGCGTGTACTCAATTGCTGGGACCTGTTCCATCTTAACTGAGGAGATGAATGGCGTGCCCTTGAAATTAGTAAAGTTTGAAGTACATGTAGATAAAGTTTTTGAAAGTATGTTCTGGGGAGCAAAGATCATACAGGAGCCCTTATTTGAGAAAACATACAACCCTAAAAAGGCCAAAGAACTGGATGAGAAAGTGTATCAGGCTTTAATGAGCTAGGGAACCAAGGTGAATCAGATGCAAGTGTTCCATCTTCACTATCCGCTGAACAAAGAACAGGTTTATCTGCCAAGTAGTATAACCATTGGAACATTTGATGGGCTGCACGCAGGGCATCAAGCATTGATTAAGAATGCTATGCAAGTGGCCAGAATGAGAAATTTGGCCTGCGGGGTGATAACTTTTGATCCCCATCCGCGGGAAGCATTGGGGATCACCTATTATGGTGCCTATCTCACTCCGCTGACTGAAAAACTGTTGCTTTTGGAAAAGATGGGGGTCGACGTTGTCTATATTGTCCGCTTTGATCATTCCTTTGCTAGTCTTGAGCCGGAAGATTTTATCCATCATTTCCTGGCCCCTTTAAATTGCCGCTATATCACTGTCGGCTATGACTTCACTTTTGGTAGGTATGGGGCCGGGCAGCTCAAGATTTACAACGAATTGGTCAGGGATATTTTTCGGTCGACATCGTTTCACCCGTTACGGAGAAACAGACAAAAGTGTCAAGCACCTTAATACGCCAGCTTTATTGAAAACGTTAGTGTACAACTCATGTCTATTTCCTGATTGTTGCAGTTGACTGAGAATCATTTTTGTGAACGCTACCATAGTCAGAGCTATCTTCAAGAAAATAAAGAGAATAAGCAAAGAGGCGTACTGAAAAAGAATGGAAAATTAGAGGGGGATTGACAATGAACACGAGATTAAGGAGAAGGTTGGGCTTATGGCTTTTTATGGCACTCATCCTGCTCATGACCGCTTGTCAGACAGAGCAAGCAGGGTCATCAGAGGGTGGAAAAACAGAGGCAGCTACAGGTGAACAGATCACACTCAAGTTCTCTCACTTCTGGCCTCCCCAACATTTTGTTCAAACCGGGGTTTTTGAACCCTTTGTTGAAAAGATGAGCAATCTTTCTGGAGGACGTGTTTCCGTAGATATTTATCCTGCCAGTGCCCTCGGTGAACCGGGAGCCCAGTATGATATGGCAATGACAGGTGTTGCAGACATTGCAGTCAGTGTACACAGCTATACGCCGGGGCAATTTCCACTGGTGTCAGTCATGGAACTTCCTTTTATCAGTGACTCAGGGGAGAAGGGTTCTGAAATTTTGTGGAAATTATATGAAGAATTCCCCGAATTGCAGGATGAGCATGCTCAAACAAAGCCTTTGTGGTTATTTACCTCTTCCCCTGGCCAACTCCTGACAGTGGGCAAGCCAGTACAATCTATTGATGATTTGCGTGGTATGCGCATTCGTTCGCCATCCCCTATTATGAACAAGGTGATTGAGTTAGCTGGAGCTACACCAGTGTCTATGCCGATGAGTGATGTATATGATGCCATGCAAAGGGGTGTCGTGGATGGCACCTTTGCACCCATGCCTGAGTTATTGGCCTTTAATCTGATGGATGTGACCGACTATGTTACGATAGGCAATTTCTACATGACAACCTTTTTTGCTGTAATGAATGAGCAAGTTTGGGAAGGTTTAACAGAGGAAGAACAGCAAAAACTTGAAGAGCTCGGGCTGTCCATGGCTCGGAAAGGTGGGCAAGCATTTGATGATGCGGCCAGAGAGGCCAGAGAAGCACTAGCAGATTCTGATGTTGAAGTTTATGAATTGTCTGAAGGAGAAATTGCTGAGTGGATGAGTCAATTAGAGTCAGTAATCGAAGGCTGGATCGAGGAGATGAATAGCAAAAGCTTACCTGGCCACGAGATTTATGACAGAGCGGTACGGTTAAACTCAGAATTGAACTAGGTGGACGATTATGATGAAATTGTTGCGACGGACCAATGACGTCTTGCAAGGTATGAGTCGTCTCCTTCATACTTGCTCAATGTTTATATTGCTGTTTATGATGTTTCTAGTGTGTACTGATGTGCTGGGCCGATTTTTCTTAAATCGGCCCATCAGGGGCACCTTTGAATTAGCGGAGATCGGGCTTGGACTGTTAATATTTTTTTCTCTCAGTTACACACATCTGTGTCGTGAACATATTTCGATTGATTTTATCGTTAAAAAATTCCCTAAAAGAATTCAATTAGTGATCGACGTTGTCGTTGGGCTAATCATTTTTATCTTGCAGCTGCTCATCGCTTGGAAGATGATACAATACGGGTCAAGGGTAATGGCTTCTAATCAAGTGACAGCCGATTTGGGTTTACCACTGTACCCGTTTGTCTATTTGGCCGCAGTGGGCACCTTGTTATTTGCACTTGTAGCCTTATTTAGGTCGAGTGTAAAAGATGAAGGGGGCACAAGAAATGAGTCCTGAATGGATCGGCGTGCTTGGTGTTTTAGCTTTGCTTTTGTTCATCTTGCTGCGGTTCCCAGTGGGAATGGCTTTGATTCTGGTCGGTTTTGTGGGCTATGCTACGATTACAGACCTTGCCGTGGCGCTGGTCCAATTGGGTACAAGCCCGTTTGGAACGGCCAGTTCATATAATCTCAGTGTTATCCCCCTGTTTATATTCATGGGTATGATTCTCTCCAACTGTGGCCTGGGCAATGACTTATATCAAGCGATCGACCGCTGGATGGGCCATTTAAAAGGCGGCATGGCTATGGCAACCATCGGTACAAGCGCCATCTTCTCAGCCATTTCTGGATCCGTTAACGCCACAACAGCGACAATTGCCAAAGTGACATTGCCTGAGATGAAGAAATACAATTATAAACCAAGCCTTTCGACTTCTTGTCGCTGCAGGGGGGACTTTAGGCGTATTGATTCCCCCCAGCGTTATTCTTATATTATACGGGGTTTTAACCATGGAGCCGATTGGTGCATTATTAATTGCCGGCATTATTCCTGGAATCTTGCAAGTGGCCCTGTTTATGTTGACCATCTATATCTTGATTAAAAGAGACCCCACCCTGGCACCGGTGAGAGGGAAAGCACCTCTTCAGAAAAAAATTCAGTCATTGGGGCAGGTATGGCCCTTCCTGGTGTTGTTTGTTATGAGTATTGGGGGGATTTATTTCGGTGTGTTTACACCGACAGAAGGCGCTGCTGCTGGGGCAATGGGGGCACTGATTTTTGCACTGATCACCCGTCGCCTGAACTGGCATAAATTAATGCTTTCCCTCGATGAATCTGTGCGTTTGACAGCCATGATCTTTCTGATTTTAATCGGCGCCAACCTGTTCAGCCAGTTTTTGTCTGTCAGCCGTTTACCTGTACAAATCACCAGCTTTGTCACTCAGCTTGATCTGTCTCCCTTTGTCATATTGTTGCTCATTCTGGTGATTTACTTTATTCTGGGCCTGTTTATTGAGGGGATCGCCATTTTCGTACTGACACTTCCGATTGTTCATCCCTTAATCATCCAATTGGGCTATGACGGGATTTGGTTTGGAGTTATTATGGTGATGGTACTTAACATTGGGTTAATCACTCCGCCACTCGGAATCAGTGTGTATATCATCAGTGGTGTGGCCAAAGATGTCCCCATTGAAACCATCTTTAGGGGTGCCATTCCCATGCTGCTCGCCATGATCGTCTGTACGCTAATTTTGGCCATTTTTCCAGACATCGTAACCTTTTTGCCAGATTTAATGCGGAAAAATTAACGAAGTATGTATATAACTTTGAACATGTGTCCATGATATAAGTAACGGGTACGTAACGGTTGAGCCCAGATCCATATATGCTCTGTTAAGGGGTGTATATGGGTCGGTCGAAGATTGTATATGGGTCATCCTGGCTCATATACGGTCGGAGAGAAGATTCTATACGGCGGGGAAAAGCTTTATGGCAGTCGGTACAAATAAGTATTTGATTGTCATAAGGTTCCAACCTGTCGTATAGGGTCGAGCTAAGATCGTACAGGGTGCCGCAGGCTCTCTTAAGGGTTAACGGTTATATATGGTCGAGAGATCATATATAGCTGTACAGGTATCCTGTACGGTCGAACGAACCATCATGATGGGTTGTGACCTGCTTGTTCATGGTCGAAAGATCATGGGCAGGTAATAAGCGATTCATCATGGTGCAAGGTAGATCGTTACGTGCTCGTCTTGGAACTTATCTGTGATTGCTCACTTAAGGACACAGCTGCCCTGGCAAACCTAAGGATGCCAGGGCTTTTCACATTAATGGGGATGAGAGTGGGTAATAAAAAAAGCGGCACTTGGAGATGCCGCTTTTTTAACAGTGGCCGGACTAACTGGATTCAGTCTTTTTCATCATATCTGTGACCTCTTCTTTTCCCATCGTACTTTTCCCGTTGAATGTTGCCCCTTTTTCCATCTCTAGTGACTCTGCTGTAATATCTCCAAGCACTTGAGCGCTAGAAGAAAGATAGATATGTTTTTTAGCACACAGGTTGCCTTCAATTCGGCCCTCAATGGTTATGTTCTTGGCATACAGGTTGCCGTGTACGTTTCCTTCTTTACCTAGGGTGATATTGCCCTCTGTTTGGATTTCACCTACCAGTTCACCATCTAAACGCAAAGAAGAAGAAGAAACAATTTTTCCTTCCAACCGGGTGCCTTTTCCAATTAGCGTATTCACTTTTTCTTCCTGTGCATTCTTGCCTAGCATGTTCTTTACTCTCCTCCTTTGATATAAGGGAAAGGGTTAATCGGTTGACCATTCAGGTGTATTTCATAGTGAAGATGAACGCCAGTACTGCGACCTGTGCTGCCCATTTCCCCAATGATATCTCCCTTTTTCACCTGCTCCTTTTGGCTGACCTTTATGCTATGTAGATGGGAGTAGCTGGTCATGTAGCCATTGCCGTGGTTGATGCGTACTTGTTTCCCGTAACCGCCGTTTCTCCCGGCAAAAGTGACAGTACCGTCTGCTGTGGCATAGATGGGAGTTCCTAGCTTGTTGGCAAAATCAATCCCATTATGCATTCTTCTTTGTCCTGTAAAAGGGTCATTCCGCCAACCGAATGGTGATGTGATACGTCCGTTAGTCGGCATGATGGAGGGGATATAACGTGCTTTGTCCAGCTCTTGGTGTAAGTCATCTTTCAGTACGGAAAGATTGGATTCATGTTCATCAGCTATGTTTTTTAAATATTCAGTATGTAATTTCAACCGTTCAATAATGACTGATATTGAGTCCGGATGGTACAATTTATTCTCTTCAAGTTCCGAATTCAGACTGGCAATATTGACTTGCGACTTCTCCTCCGGTTTAGGCTGGAACGACAACTGGTTATCTGCTGTAATAAGCGTCTGTTGAACGGTATCGTGTATAGAGGCTGTTTCTGATTTGGCAGGTGGAAGTATATTTTGCAATTCGTCATCAAGTGCTTTGATTGTTTCTTCCATACCGGTAATATCTGCCAAAGTATGACTGAGAGTCTCTATTTGCTGGTTAAACACAGTTAAATCATCATACACCTGGTTTAAGTAGTCTTTTAACTGTTCATTTTCAACGGCGTAGTGCTGAAATTTTTTTAGTGTGGTTTCTGTTTTTTGCTGCTTGTCCCACAAGTATAAGCTGGTTGATAAGGCAGTGGCAAAGACAAAAAGAGCTCCAATTAATAACCAGAGTGTAGTATACAAGCGTAAACGAAAAGCGTGAGTTGTTCCTTTGCCATCAGGGACAATGTGGATGGTGACATGTTTTGGCCGCTGTTTCACTTTTCTCCGCTTCATCGTAACCTCCATCCGCAAGTAGTGCTAGCAACTATTACCATTACTATTCTACCATTTAGAGTGTGTTTTACAAGTTGCAATTCTATTAATATTAAGCTCCTTCAGAACAACGGTAAGCAGTCAAGGGATAACTTGAGCTTTAAAACATAACAATGTTATGTTACTTTACAAACAACAGATAGTGGACTATTACTCTGTCAAGGAGCATCTTGATTGCCGGCTGATTTTGATCAGAAAGATGGGAGTTGCTGTCGTTTTTTAACCAGTCCGACTGATATATAGGGGTAAACAAGCCAAAATTGTACGCCAGTTAAATGTCGTACATTGCTCGAGAAATTGAAAAATAAAATCCTGAGTGGAGGTTTTTCTTAAATGAACGAGCAAAAACAACATATAAAAATATATGGTGACGGAAGCATGCCTGGAGGAAAATTTGACAAGGTCAGCATCATGGGACATGGCTGTGTCGAGGGAGACCTGACAGGCAAACAATGCAAGATTTTCGGGAAAGGTGAACTGGAAGGGAAAGCGGTCCTCGAGCGGTTGTGTGTCTTTGGCACAGCTTCAATCCATGGCTTACTCATAGCCAATGTATTAGAAGTGTTTGGCAATCTGGATGTGATGGAAAAAATGACGGGTGACAGAGGAAGGATCACCGGTTGGTTGACAGTGAAGGGCAATGTTGAAATGGAGGAGCTGAGCGTCAAAGGCGGCTTAAAGGTGGAGGGATTGTTAAACGCCGGAATTTTTAATCTCCGCTTGCAGCATAACACCAGCCGGATCCGGGAAATTGGAGCGGAGAAGATTACAGTGCAACGCAAAAGACTTAAACTTTTCAAGCCGCATGACCATCTTGAAGCTGAGGTGATAGAAGGGGACCGCATTTTCCTGGAGTATACCACTGCCAAAATTGTGAGGGGAAATAAGATTACACTTGGTCCTCATTGTGAGATTGAGTTAGTGGAATACAATCATACTTTTGAAAAAGTTGGTAGAGGACCGTGCCGGGTTGCAGATGTACGTAAAATATCAATCAATGATTGAATTTTATAGCCAAACTAAGTGATTTTTTGTTTCTGTTCATCGTATACTAACCCTTATTGTCAATCTCTATCCATTGGTCCGCCCACAACTGTATTTCCTTTATAACAGGTTCTAACGCTTTCCCTTTATCAGTTAATGAATACTCTACGCGTACAGGGACGTCAGGATAAACCCGGCGGTTGACTAAACCTTCCTGTTCTAAATCTTTAAGTCGTTCAGAAAGAAGCCTCCCACTAATTGGAAGAGCCGATTCAATTTCTGAAAAACGTTGTGGACCTGAAAGGAGCTGGTAGAGTATTAAGCCTGTCCAACGCTTGCCAAGCAACTGCATGGCTTTTTCAAATTTGGGACAGAGAGAGGAGTTTTTCATAATGCTCACCTCACTTTCACTATTCAGATTATACTATTCTCTCGTGTGTAATTCAAAACTAATATACGTTTAATTATTTAACTACTTGACACCAGTTTATTACTAATTTAAACTTACTTACGTAAAGTAATTATAAATAAACGCTTTGCAAGGGAGGTTAAAGCATGGTCCCCTCATTATTTGTTTGTCACGGCTCACCTACGTTGGCTATTGAAGAAAATGAATATACCCGTTTTCTTCAGGGTTTGGGTCAACAAATTAAGCCTGAGGCAGTTGTGATCTTTACAGCCCATTGGGAAAGCCCAACACTGACCATTTCTTCTACTGATCAAGCGTACGAAACCATTTACGACTTTGGCGGCTTTTCAGAGGAGTTGTTTAAACTGACGTATCCCGCAAAAGGTTCAACAACTATTGCTGCATTGCTTGAACAACAGTTTAGCAATTATGGAATTAAGACAAAAAGGGACGAGAGAAGAGGATTGGATCACGGCTCGTGGGTTGTTTTGCGCCGTTTGTATCCTCAAGCTGATGTTCCTGTGGTTCAATTATCAGTAAATCCATACTTGCCTCCTCAAGAACAGTATAAAATCGGCCAGGCAATTAAGAGATTGGGGAAAGAGGATATACTGGTCATTGGCAGCGGCGGAACAGTTCACAATTTGGGGATGATACGCTGGGGAGAAACCACACCGGAAAAATGGGCAGTTGAGTTTGATGACTGGCTCATTGAGAAGGTCCAGCAAAAAAATTTAGATTCACTTTTTAAATATGAAGAGTTGGCTCCCCACGCCCGCCTTGCCGTGCCATCGGCCGAGCACCTGGTTCCGCTTTTTATTGCACTGGGCAGCGGGTCTGATCATGAGGTTCCAACATTACTATACCGGAGTTATGACCATGGGACATTGAGCCATATCTGCTTTCGGTTTTAAACTCTTGGTTCTGTAGCAGCATATTATTTTTAGTTCATAAGTTACAAATAATAATTAAATAATAAAAAGGAAGTGAAATTAACAGCATGTCCAAGAGATATGAGTGGAGTTTATTAATCTTGCGGGTCGTCCTCGGATTAAGCTTTTTTGTCCATGGCCTAGTTAAATTTCAAAGTGGTATCAATAACATAGCCGGATGGTTTAGCAGCATTGGGCTGCCAGGATTCCTGGCCTATGTTGTCGCCATTATTGAGCTTGCAGGCGGCATCGCCATGATTTTAGGGATTGGAACACGCCTTGTTGCTTTCTTATTCACCTTCATTATGATAGGGGCTATATTTACAGTGAAAATGTCGGCTGGTTTTTTGGGTAATGAGCAAATGGCCGGGTATGAATTAGATTTGACATTTTTGGCGATGTCCATTGCGCTTTTAATCAGTGGAAGTCGTTTGTATTCATTAGACCAAGTACTATTCAGGTCTAGAAACGCTTGAATCTTGACCATGAATCATGAGATTCCTTGTTGACCTAGGGATGACAATAAAAAGCGGCGCCAAGGAAAAAGGTGTCGCTTTTTGCTGATAAAAAAGCGGTAAAAATAAAACAGTGCATCTTATGTAAACGTTTATCAATAAATGGAAGGTTCAGAAATTTTATTAAAGTGCTCTTGACAATAATAATTGTATTACTTTATCCTATAAATATGTAATAAATATGTAACGATATAAAAGTGGAAAATTAAATAAAGCAACCAATTTAGAGTGGTTCTGTTAGCTTTAAGGACCTTTATAACCCTTATAATATGAACTTTATGTAAACCTTTACATATGGACAGGATGATTAGAGATGGCAACCATACACGATGTCGCTAAATTAGCCAAAGTATCAATTGCTACCGTATCTAGGGTTTTATCCCATCCCGAAAAGGTCAGCCCTAAGACCAGACAATTGGTTGTGGAGGCCATGAATCAGCTGGATTATCGGCCAAACAGCATGGCTCAAAATTTACGGCGCCTGCAGTCCAATATTATCATTGCTTTAATGCCTGACATCAAAAACCCTTTCTTTTCCGAGGTTTTCAGGGGGATTGAAGACCGGGCCAGAGAAGCAGGTTTTAAGATCCTGGTGGGGAGTACAGACCGCAATAAAGAGAAAGAAAAAGAGTACATCAATCTGCTGAAAGAGAGCTGGGCTGATGGTGTTATTTTAACCACGGCTGAAATTGACCGCCGCTTTATTGATGAGTTAGCCCAGCGGCGGCCGTTGGTTCTGGCCTGTGAATATATTCCCGGCAGCCCATATCCTTCAGTGTCCATTGATAACGAGAGTGCGGCCAGGAAAATCACGAAACACCTTATTTTACAAGGGCACAAACGGGTTGCCCATATTGCCGGGCCAAGCAGCATAATTTTAAGTGTGGCCCGTTTAACAGGTTATTTGCAAGCGCTTCACCAAAGCGGCCTGATAGAAGATGAAGCCCTGATTCAGGAAGGAGATTTTACTTTGCAATCAGGTTATGATCTGGCCAATAAGCTGTTAAGTTTAAAGAACCCTCCCACTGCTATCTTTGCTGCCAATGATGAGATGGCCATTGGTGCCATGAAGGCGATACAAGACAAAGGCATACGTGTGCCAGAAGACGTGGCGGTAGCCGGATTTGATGATATTAATGTTGCTTCTTTTGTCACACCCAGTCTGACCACCATTCGGCAGCCAAGGTATAAAATCGGTCAAACATCTGTTGATCTGCTGCTAAAAGTCATTAATCATGAACCGCTTGACCAGCCTCAAATCGTCTTGGAAGATGAGCTGATTGTTCGTCACTCTACAACTTTGAATCCTGAACTGGTTATGTAATTGACTCAACAATATATAAGTAACTAACGACCCAGTTTAAAATGTAAACGTTTTTATTAACAGTAAATTTTAATCAAGCAGGAGGTGGTTCTTTTCAAGTGTTTGATTTTCTAACTCAAAGGAAATTTAAAGGGGAGGGAATTTAAAAAGTGGCAAACATACCGGTTGCTGTACAATTGTATACGGTGCGAGAGGAAGTGAAAAAAGACTTTGCTGGAACACTTGAAAAAATTGCAGCTATGGGTTATGACGGTGTTGAATTTGCGGGTTATTGGGAAGATTACAGGCCAACAGAACTAAAAAAAATATTAGATAACCTGGGACTTCGAATTGCCGGAAGCCATATTCCGCTGGATATGTTGAAATCAGATTTATTACAAGTCATTGAGTATCAACAAGAGCTGGGAAACAAAAAAATCATCTGCCCGTACTTACTGCCTGAAGAGAGAAAGACTAAAGAGGATTATCTACGGTTAGCCGGGCTTTTTAATGAAATTGGTAAAAAGTGCAAAGAACATGGCATAACTTTTATCTACCATAATCACGACTTTGAACTGCACAGGTTTGGAGACGAGACTGGACTAGAAATACTCTTAAACGAAACTAATCCTGAGTGGATGCAATTTGAGTTAGATATTTATTGGTTAAAAAAAGCTGGTGAAGAACCTCTGACGTGGTTAGCAAAGTATCAAGATCGCATCCCCTTGATTCATCTAAAGGACATGACAGATGATAAAGAAGAATTTTTTGCAGAGTTAGGTACAGGGAAGATTGACTTTAAACCTATCATTAACTTTGGTCGGCAGCACTCAGTTGAGTGGTGGGTTGTTGAACAGGATAAGTGTAAGAGGGATCCTTTAGAAAGTATAAAAATAAGCATTTCTTATTTAAAGTCAATTTTATAAACAAAATATAACATTTAGATTATTAAAACTTGATATGTAAACGATTACATTTTCTGGGGAGGTTTTAAAAGCATGAATCGAAACGTTTTAATGTTAATCATGACTCTGTTAACATTAAGTTTGCTTTTATTAGGCTGCAATTCTAGCTCAGATTCTTCGACATCCACTACTGATCCTGCTCCAACTGCTTCTAATGAGGAGACAACAATTGAATTCTGGTATATTCAAACAGGTGAACAAGAGAAAGTATTACTAGAGGCGATAGAAAGGTTTGAAGAAGCACATCCTAATGTAACAGTAAATGCCCGTTATATTGCCAATGATGACTACAAGCAACGGATGTTAGTGGCTATGTCCGGAGGAAATCCACCTGATATCTTTGTCAGCTGGGGAGGAGGTTGGCTTAAAGAGTTTGTTGACTCAGGTCAGGTGTTAGACATTACAGATCATATTGATAAAAATCATTTTAAAGAACTTGCCTTAAATAATTCTACTTATGAAGATCGTGTCTATGGAGTTCCATTAGCTGTTACACTTCATCTATTCTTTTATAATACAGAGATTTTTAATGAATATGAACTCCAGCCACCCGAAACATATGAGGAGTTAATTCAAATCATAGATGTTCTTAATAATAAGAACATTTATCCTATTGCCTTGACAAATCAGACCGCATGGCCCGGTGCATTTTACCTTATGGACTTTGCAGATAGATTGGGTGGACATGAACTGTTCCAAGAAGCATTTAATAGAACAGGTAGAGGATTTGATGATCAAGCATATGTCAAAGCTGGAGAATATATCCAGGACTTGGTAAATCGCAACGCATTTAACCCCGGTTTCAATGGTATACCTTATGATGCAGGGCAAGGTAGACAGTTAATGTACTCTGGTCAAGCAGCGATGATGTTGATGACAACAGCATTTTTAAATAACGTAAGAAATGAGTCACCAGAATTTGAGAATATCATGGATGTATTTCCGACACCGATTTTACCCGATGGGGAAGGAGACCCTACTAACTTAAGCGGAGCGGTTTCACCAGTATTTTCAGTGTATCAGCACACAGAACATCCAGAGTTAGCCATTGAGCTGGTTAGGGAGTTAACAAGTTTAGAAACTGCACAATCTTATGCAAATCGGACTGGTACGCTTTCTGCTGTAGAAAATGTAGTTATTGAAGATGAATTTGTTAAAAAGTTTGAGTATTATTTACATCGAGCAAATCATCTCCAAATGCCTTATGACCAAACACTTCCTCCTGCATTAGCAGAATTACACAAAGATACCACCCAAGAGTTATTTGGTTTAACCATGACACCGGAAGAGGCAGCTCGAAAAATGGAAGAGAAGGCTAGAGAGGTACTGGAATAAAAGATAATTAAGTGATAATAAGTAAGGGTTAGTTATGTATTGGCTCGGAAACTAGCCCTTTTTATCCAATTATTTTATGTGTGGGGAGGAGGGATTGGCTATGAACATTGATCAGATTGTCTCTAAAAAAGAACAAACTAAAGTAATATCTTCTGCTCCAAAAAGAAATAGTCAATTTAAAAAGCGACTCACAATTTTGCTGTTTATTCTGCCGGCGCTTATCGTATATATGATTTACGTTGTTTATCCCATCATTACAACCTTCAACTATAGTTTGTTTAGTTGGAGTGGGACACAGCGGGAAAAAATATTTGTGGGATTAACAAATTATATTCAACTATTTGCAGATAGTACATTTTGGATGGCTTTAAAAAATAATATTAAAATTGTACTCGTTTCAGTTTTTGTACAGATTCCACTAGGGTTAGTGATGGCATTAATCCTGTTCAGTTCAATTAAAGGTCGTAAAGTATTCAATGTGCTTTACTTTTTGCCTTACTTAATGTCTACAGTTGCCATTGGTCTCTTATGGATCTATATGTATGACCCAGTCAACGGCCCGGTTAACCGCGTTCTGGACATATTCGGATTTTCACCCGTGGCTTGGCTTGCTGATCCTATTCTTGCTATGACATCAGTATTGATAGTCATCGTTTGGCAGTTTGCACCATTCTATATGATATTATTCAAGGCGGCAATGGTTGGGATACCTGATGAATTATATGAGGCCGCTGATATGGATGGTGCTAATTCATTTCATAAATTTGTGTATATCACTTTGCCTTCACTTATGCCAACTATTGTAACTTCTTCGGTTCTCGCCGTTGTAGGTTCTCTTAAGGCTTTTGATATCTTTTATATCATGACCAGGGGAGGTCCGGGCCATGCCACTGAAATTTTGGGCACCTATATGTATAAGCAAGGATTTGTCAATCTTAATATGGGCTATGCCAGCGCAATTGCTTTTATGATGTTTCTTATCGCCTTTGTGATAGTGGTTCTAATTCAAGTAATTGAGTATCAGCGCAGAAAGAGGGGGCTCTTAACACCATGAACCTGATGGACATTGTTAAAAAGGTAATTTTGTATACATTGGCCATCGTATTGTTGTTCTTTACTGGTTATCCATTTTTGTATATGATCGGAACATCATTTAAGAGCCTCAACTCGTTTTTTGAGAGTCCGTTATCAATTATTCCTTCTCAGCCTACGTTTGAACAATATGTTTCTGTATTTGAAATGGGCTTAACACGTTATTTTGTTAATAGTATTTTGATTACCGTTGTTTCAGTTATAGGCATCGTGTTTATCTCTGCGCTAGCCAGTTATCCACTAAGCCGGATGAGCTTTAAACTAAACAGGCCACTACTCCTATTTTTCGTGGCCGGCATGATGTTACCTATTCATGCAACATTAATTCCCATTTTCATACTCACGCAAGACATGGGAATATATGATACTTTATGGGCCTTGCTTGGTCCATATATAGCATTTAGTCTACCAGTTTCTATCTTCATACTTACTCAATTCATGCAAGAAGTGCCCAAAGAGTTAGAGGAAGCCGCCTATATTGATGGTTGCGGTCATTTTAGTATATTCTGGAGAATTATGTTACCGTTAGTTGTTCCCGCTATTTCAACTATTGTTATTTATAATTTTGTGTTTTTGTGGACAGAATTTATCTTTGCCTTGGTGCTTTTATCCAGTCCGGAGAATATGACACTGCCTCTTGGTCTACAGAACTTCTATAGTGAATTTAGCATAAATATACCCGGGTTAATGGCAGCATTAACTTTAGCGAGTTTGCCAATATTACTCTTATTTGTCATCGCACAAAATAAAGTAGTTAAAGGATTGACAGGAGGGGCAGTAAAAGGGTAATAACGGCTTTCCTTTGTTTTGTTATTAACGTTTAAAAATAATAAATATTCTTAGGGTACATTATCCGAATACATGGGAGGTAATTGAATGGAAAAGTTTAGAATTGGAATTATAGGTGCAGGAACAATCACGAAATTAGCCCATTACACTTCGTTATCAGCTTTGAAAGACCAGGCAGAAGTAGTTGCTATTGCGGATATTAATGAACATCAGGCTGTGCAATTGGCTGAGAAGTATGATACTAAACATATCTTTTCTGGTTATCGTGAGCTGCTTCGTCTTGCAGATGTTGATGCTGTGTTAATCTCTTTACCAAACTTTCTGCACGCTAAGGTCGCCATTGAAGCGATGGAGGCGGGTAAGCATGTCTTATGTGAGAAGCCGATGGCGATTAATGGCCTTGAAGCCCAGCAAATGGTAGAGGTTCAGAAGAAGACGGGTAAAGTACTAATGGTTGGGCTTAATAATCGCTTCCGAAGTGACGTTCAATTTATAAAAGAACAAGTTAATAAAGGAGAACTGGGAGAAATCTATTACGCTAAGTGCGGCTGGATGCGCCGGGCTGGAATTCCAGGATGGGGAACGTGGTTTACCACCAAATCCAAATCGGGTGGAGGACCTCTGATTGACATCGGTGTTCATATGCTGGATGTCACGTTGTACTTAATGGGTAACCCCAAACCGGTTTCGGTGGTTGGTGCAACGTATATAAAATTTGGCCATACAAAAGAGGGCCTCAACAGGGTA
The DNA here is from genome assembly GCF_030814135.1 of Caldalkalibacillus uzonensis. Taxonomy (NCBI): domain Bacteria; kingdom Bacillati; phylum Bacillota; class Bacilli; order Caryophanales; family Bacillaceae; genus Caldalkalibacillus; species Caldalkalibacillus uzonensis. The sequence continues at coordinate 54,495 of NZ_JAUSUQ010000005.1, forward strand.
TCTTGGGGGGATGTGAATGAAAACGGCATGTTTGACGTGGAAGATTTAGCCACTGCCTTCATTCGTTTGGATAATGGAGCTACATTGGCTTTGGAAGTCAGCTGGGCTGCCAATATTGCCAAAGATGACGTTTATGTTCAGTTATTAGGTAACAAGAGTGGTATACGCTTAACCAATGATACTGGTCTGACCATTTATACCGAGCGGGAGGGCTTCCAGCACGATATTACGCCCCATATTACCTATGATGATCAACAGGCCCGCATCAATATGTGGAAACATTTCCTCCATTGTTTAGAAACAGGTGAAACCCCTCTCTGCTCACCAGAGCAAGGTTTATTGGTGAATCAAATCCTGGATGCTATCTATCAGTCCAGTGAAACGGGAAGGCAGGTCTTTATCAATCAGGAAGTGTAGAAAGTTGATAATGTAAAAGTTTACATCACTTTCGGTTTTAAGATTGACATTCAGATTAATACAACCATGACTGTAGAGGAGAGATATGATGAAACTAGGCATTTTTACCGTTTTATTCGGTGAAAAAAAACTGGAAGAGGCTTTGGATCTGATCGAAAAGCAAGGTTTAGATACGGTTGAAATTGGTGTGGGAGGTTATCCAGGTAAGAAACATGCTGATGCTGCCGCTCTATTGGCTGATGAACAAAAATTGAAAGCCTTCCAACAGGCCATTGAGAACCGGGGTTTGGAGATTAGTGCCATCTCTTGTCACGGCAACCCATTACATCCTAAGCGAGAAGTGGCCCAATCTTTCCATCAAGACTTTACCAACGCTGTGTTACTGGCCGAAAAACTTGGTGTGGAAACGGTGATCGGTTTTTCAGGTTGTCCCGGTGAATCTGAAACTTCTCAAAATCCGGTGTGGGTGACGTGCGCCTGGCCGCCAGAGCATATGGAAGTGTTAGAATGGCAATGGAAAGAAAAAGTGATTCCCTATTGGCAAGAGATGTCCGCCTTTATGAAGGAGCACGGGGTTCGGGTGGCCATTGAGCCTCATCCCGGGTTTGTCGTCTATAACAATGAAACGGCATTGCGTTTGCGGCGGGAAGCTGGTGATAATATCGGCGTTAACTTCGATCCGAGCCACCTTTTCTGGCAACAAATGGACCCTTCAGAATGTATCAAAGAATTAGCCAAAGAAGGGGCTCTGTATCATGTTCATGCTAAAGATACGTATATCGACCAACGTAACACTGCCCTCAATGGCGTCCTGGATACCAAATCGTACCGTGATGAACTTCACCGTTCTTGGATCTTCCGTACCGTCGGCTATGGGCAGGGACATGATGAATGGCGGAAGATTATCAGTACCTTGCAAATGGTGGGCTATGAAGGGGCCATCTCTATTGAGCATGAAGACAGCTTAATGTCTATTGATGAAGGGTTTAAAAAGGCAGTCGCGTTCTTGAAGGATATCCTGATTCGGGAAAGGGTGAAGGAACTGTGGTGGGCGTAAACCAAACACTTAATGTGGGCATGATTGGATACAAGTTCATGGGCAAAGCCCATAGTCATGCTTATCGGGATGTCTCTTTTTACTTTAACCCCTCTCTGAAACCAGTGCTTAAAACGATTGTCGGCCGGAACGAAGTGGGAGTTAAGCAGGCAGCTGCCCAATTTGGCTTTGAAGCAGCCCATACAGACTGGCGGGAGCTAATAAAGAGTGACGAAATTGATCTGATTGACATTGTCACCCCCAACAATACCCATGCCGAAATGGTCATCGAAGCAGCACAGGCGGGGAAGCACATCTTATGTGAAAAACCACTGGCCATGAATGTGCAAGAAGGCAAAGAGATGCTAAAAGCCGTCCAGGAAGCTGGTGTCGTGCACATGATTTCCCATAATTACCGTTTTGCTCCCGCTGTGCAGCTGGCTAAGAAGCTGATTGAAGAAGGTAAATTAGGACGAATCTATCATATCCGGGCACAGTACCTTCAAGACTGGATCATGGACCCTGACTTTCCTCTTGTCTGGAGGCTGCGCAAGGATGTAACAGGTTCTGGCGCCTTGGGGGATATTGGCTCCCATATCATTGATCTGGCCCGGTTCTTAGTAGGGGAGATTGAACAGGTGACAGGGATGACCGAAATCTTCATTAAAGAGCGTCCCATGGGTGAAATGACGGAAGGATTGCATGCTGCCCAATCTTCCGTTCAAAAAGGAAAAGTGGATGTTGATGATGCTGTGGCTTTCCTTGCCCGTTTCAATAATGGGGCACTGGGTGTCTTCGAGGCAACCCGCTTTGCTGCCGGCAACCGCAATAAAAATAAATTTGAAATTAACGGTTCCAAAGGTTCTATTCGCTGGGATCTGGAAAATATGAACCTGCTTGAGGTTTATTTCACTGATGATGACAAAAGCCTGCAAGGTTTCCGCACCATCAATGTGACAGAATCAGTGCATCCCTACGTCAATCAGTACTGGCCAGCTGGTCATATCATTGGCTATGAACATACCTTCATTAATTTAGTTTATGAACTGATTCAAGGGATTGCCGAAGGGAAGCAGGTCTCTCCTTCTTTTGAGGATGGGGTACGAAACCAGGCAGTTCTGGAGGCGATTGCACGCTCAGCTCGGGAAGGAGCGTGGATCAATGTTTCTGAGCTGCTATAATCTCAGGAGACTGTGGTGAGAGGACTGCCTGCTATTGATGGTTAAAATTTTATTTGACTAAAGGGGTGTTCGTTATGTCCACAATCGTGCGTGTCACGGTCTGGAATGAATTTCGTCATGAGCAAGAAAATGACAAAGTACGCAATCTATATCCCCAGGGTATTCATCATGCCCTGGCTTCCTATCTTGAAAAGGTTGGCTTTAACATGAAAACAGCCACATTAGATCAACCTGAACATGGGTTGACCACAGAGGTTCTAGACCAAACGGATGTACTCATATGGTGGGGACATAAAGCCCACCACGAGGTTCAAGATGAGATTGTGGCCCGTGTGCAACAGAAAGTGTTGGATGGCATGGGATTGATTGTACTACACTCTGCTCATTTTTCTAAAATTTTTAAAACCCTGATGGGAACCACATGTGATCTCAAGTGGCGTGAAGCTGGCGAGAAAGAGCGGTTGTGGGTGGTTCGGCCAGGCCATCCCATTGTAGAAGGAATTGGGGAATATATTGAAATTGTGAAAGAAGAAATGTACGGCGAGTTTTTTGATATTCCCCAACCGGACGAATTGATCTTTGTCAGCTGGTTTGAGGGTGGGGAAGTGTTTCGCAGTGGCTGTACATATTATCGTGGTAATGGCAGAATATTCTACTTCAGACCAGGGCATGAAACATATCCCACCTACTATCACCCGCAGGTGCTTAAGGTGATTGAAAATGCTTGCCGTTGGGCTGCACCTGTTTCAACAACGAAACCAACATTTGGAAACTATAAGCCTTTGGAACCACTTCATCGCTTATAAGGGGTTCAGAAACATTTTGAAAGAGATCCTATGGAAAGCGCTCAAATCAATTGCACAAAGTTCGTGGCTTATTATGCTGATGTCAGTAAGGCAATCCTCTACAAGGGATTGCCTTTTGCACTTTAATATCCTTTGCTTTAATCAGTTAGCTTGCATGATCTGTTATCTTTGCTACCTCTGGTCCTGGCAATCAAATCTGGGTGGTCATATCTTTCAACTGATCGGAGGAGAGGGCCACCTTTTCTGATGCTTGCGCAATTTCAGACATCACTTGTTCAAAGTTTTCTAACTCACCTTGTATATGCACGATTTGTGCTTTGTTCTCTTCAACCGCTAGCAAAATATCTTTAAAGGCCAGACCGGTCTCTTTCATGCCGGTATTACTTTGTTTTATTAATTTCTCGATAGTGGTGTTAAGCTCTACCACTTTAGTGATTTGTTGATTGGTTTGCTGAATGGCTGCGGCTACACTGGCTACAGATTGCTTGGTCTGTTCAGCCAACTTCCGGACTTCATCAGCAACAACTGCAAAGCCTCGTCCATGTTCCCCTGCTCTGGCTGCTTCAATGGCTGCGTTCAGCGCTAGTAGGTTAGTCTGATCAGCAATGTCTGTCACAATATTAATTACTTGCTGAATATCATTTGATGTCTCCTCTAAGCGGTCCATTTCTGTGGTAATGGCCTCCACACTCCGCTCAATCTGGGTAAACAATTCCTGTTGCTCAGACAATTGTTTGTGACCGCCTTGCGCTTTTTCTTCAACATGACTGCTGTGAACACTTCCTTGGTTGGCCATTTTAACAATCTCTTCCGACTGAGCGGCTAATTCTTCTAAAGAGGCTGTCAAATTCTGTGAGATGGTGGCCAGTTCTTCTGCCGCTTTGTGAACCGAATCTTTCATGTTTTGTTTGTCTTGTTCAGTTTGGACGCGGAGTTGTTCAAGTTGTTGTTCATATGAAGTTAGCACAACCTGTTGCTCTAAATTAAATAACTTGCTAACGACCAGGATAGCTTTGGTATAATCCTCACGGCTGGATAGTGTTTCCTCAAGAGTATTCGTAATCGAGGTAAACAGGCGTTGGAATGAAGCGATATACCATTTTGGCTCCAGTCCAATCTGTACATGGGTCGTGGCGACTCGCATCCTTTTTTGCATAAAGGCTTCATCAATATGCCCTGCAAAAAGTTCAGTTAAATGAACGCGCAATGTTTCTTTTAGCCGCTCAACAGAACTGTGCTGTTCAATGAGGTTCAACAATTCCGGTATTTCAGTCAAGCCGCCATAAAAAGCATCGGTGATCTTGTGACTATGTTGGACAATCACTGGTTGCAATGCTTTGGCGATGACCAGATCCTCTTTGTTTAAATTAATCAGTTTCAGTTGCTTTGTGAACTCAGGGTTATGACCCAGATCTAGTTTAACCTGGTCGAGTAAACCTTCGCTGGCACGTGCCAAAGAAAACTCTGTTTGTGCTGCATCTTCTTTATTGCGTTTGGTAATAGAGAATAACTTAGAGCTCATAATATATTCCATTCCTTTCGATGATTCATTTCATACTCAATTGTGATTTTGTACACCTTTTATATATTATATCGGTCAAACCGGTAAGGTTTTTAAGCAACAAAAGTAAGACTGGTGAGTCGACTACCAGATGATTTTTATATAGCAAAAAATATGTTAGGAAAGTTTACAAGATTGTAGAAACAAAAACACAGATCCTACCATTTTTTCTGAAAAAGTGCGCAAACTTTTGCAGCAAGATGAAGTGGCAGTCATTTTCGGAGGTTGGACTTCGGCCAGCAGAAAAGCTATGCTTCCTGTTGTTGAAGAGTTAAACGGACTTTTGTTTTATCCTGTGCAGTATGAAGGGATGGAGGCCTCTCCGAATATCTTCTACACTGGAGCTGCTCCCAATCAGCAGATTGTTCCTGCGGTGGAGTGGTTGTTGGAAAACAAAGGTACACGCTTTTTCTTACTGGGATCTGACTATGTTTTTCCCCGTACATCCAATCAGATTATTAAGGCTCAGCTTGAAGACTTAGGAGGAGAAGTTTTAGGCGAAGAATACACACCGCTTGGTCACACCGATTATAACACCGTCATATCCCGGATCAGGGAAACTCAACCTGACGTGATCTTTAATACGTTAAACGGGGATAGTAATGTTGCCTTTTTCAAACAGTTAAGTGATGCTGGCTTTACACCCGATGATGTGACCGTTTTGTCCGTCAGTGTGGCGGAAGAAGAGATTCGTGGGATTGGCGCAGGTGTCTTGGCCGGGCATCTGGTCAGCTGGAACTACTACCAGACGACAGACTCAGAAGCAAATGAAGCTTTTGTGGCTAATTATAAAGCCGCTTATGGGGATAAAAGGGTGACTAGTGATCCCATTGAAGCCGGTTATTTTGGCGTCTATCTGTGGGCACAAGCCGTGGAAAAGGCCGGGACTACAGACATTGATGCTGTCAGAGAGGCGGCTGCAGGCTTAGAATTTGAGGCCCCGGGAGGTTTGGTACGCATCGATGGTGACAGCCAGCATACATGGAAAACAGTGCGTATTGGGGAAATTCAGGCGGATGGCATGATCAAAGAGTTGGCCGGTGTTCCCTAATATTTGGTTGGAAAAATTTTCGTGATGAAAATTAATGAAGAAGCGAGGTGAAAGGATGCTCACTATGGTCTCTTCCCCTTCTGCCCGACAAAAGTGGATCATGACACTGGTGTTTGTCATTCTGGCCATGGCCCCTCTTTATTTGTCAGACTTTCGGCTGAGTTTGCTAGGTAAATTTTTAGCTTTTGTCATCTTGGCATTGGGGCTGGATCTGCTGTGGGGATACGGGGGTATTTTGAGCCTCGGACAGGGTGTTTTCTTTGGCTTAGGGGCTTATGGAATGGCCATGTATCTCAAATTGGAGGCCTCAGGTGGAAAACTTCCGGACTTTATGAGTTGGAGCGGCTTGACAGAGCTCCCTTGGTTCTGGCTTCCTTTTCAGAACTTTCTGTTGGCAGTCGTGCTGGCCGTGTTGGGGCCTGCTGTCATAGCTGCTTTATTGGGCTATTTGACTTTCAGAAACCGCATTAGAGGCGTTTATTTCACGATCCTGACCCAGGCCATGGTAATTGTTTGTGTTACTCTGTTTATCGGTCAGCAGGCTTATACAGGCGGAACCAATGGCATGACCGGATTCAGTACCATTTTGGGTTTTCCGTTGGCGAGCCCCCGGACTCAAGTAATGATCTATTATATTGTCCTGATTTGTTTTGTATTATCATTTCTGCTCTGTTATCGCCTGGTCCACAGCAGGTATGGCAAAGTGTTGATCGCCATTCGGGACAGTGAAAACCGGCTGCGTTATTCCGGGTATAATCCAGCCGTATTGAAAACATTTGTTTTTGCTCTCTCCGCCGCTTTGGCAGGGCTGGCAGGCATGTTGTTTGTCCTTCAAGAACGCTATATCTCTCCAACCAGCATGGGGATTATTCCCTCCATCGAAATGGCGCTGTGGGTGGCGCTGGGAGGGAGAGGCACGTTGTATGGAGCGGTGCTGGGTACGTTGTTCACCAATTCGGCCAAAACCTTTTTCAGCGAACGGTTCCCTGATTTATGGCTGTTCTTTTTAGGCGGGTTGTTTATTGTGGTGGTGCTGTACCTTCCTGGCGGGTTGATGAGCCTTTATCAAAAAGTAAGCGAAAGGTGGGGAAAAAAGCATGTCACTCAACACAGTCCTTCAGTGTCAGAAAGTCACCGTTGATTTTGATGGGTTTAAAGCGATTGATGCGTTGGATTTTGAAGTGAAAGACAAAGAACTTCATGTTTTGATCGGGCCCAATGGGGCTGGAAAAAGTACATTGCTGGATGTGATCTGCGGTAAAGTAAAGCCGGTTGGTGGACAGGTGATATTTAAAGGTCAGTATCACTTGAATCGCCTGGCGGAATTTGAAATTGCCCGTCTAGGGGTGGGAAGGAAGTTTCAGGCCCCTTCTATTTATCCTTCCTTAAGGGTCATCGAGCACCTTGAAATTGCCATGAAGCAGCCTAAAAGCTTATGGCATGTGCTTCGTACCAAGCTCTCCCGGGATGAACAAATGGAAAACCCAACATCCCCAGAGGGAGGTCATAGAATTAACCTGGGAGGAATTAAACAAAAGAATATTGCGCAAGAAAACCAATCGGGGCAGGGAGGTCCGTTTAGCTTTAGAAGAGGGCACTCTGAGGCGCGGTGCCGTTTTATATGAGGAGACAGACTTGCAAATAGTGGTTGAAACCCAAAAAGAAGAGGCCTATATCATCTATCCGGCCAATATGCAGGCGATGGGCAAGGTGGCTTTTGAATTGGGCAACCGTCACACGCCCGCCCTCATTGAAGAGAATCGTATTGTGGTCCGCTATGATTACACGTTAGAGCTACTTTTTCAAGAGGCAGGCGTTCATTATGAGCACACGTTTTACCGTTTTCCAGAACCGTTCAGATACAGAGGGCACCATCACGCTTACCACACACACTCTACTGCATCTTCTGCACATTCATGACTCTGCCTTTCCCATAGGGGGGTACACCCATACATTTGGAATGGAAACTTATATTCAGAATGGGGACATTCGTGACCGCCAATCCTTGTTGACTTATTTAAGGCATTATTTGCTTTGGGCAGAGATTTTGGCCCCTGGCCGTCTCCGGCACCAGGAACGTTTTGCTTACCATTTTGTTAAAATAGTCTTTGATGTCTGGAAAAGAGAGGGGACTTCCGCAGAGGAATGGATCAGCCACGATAGCTTTTCATGGGACCGGAATACTGGGGATATACAAGGCATTGGTGTGCTAGACGGATGTCTTTATTTGGGTACGATGTGGTTTTTTTCTCCAGTTGCAAAGCAAATGGATGAGCGGTTGTGGCATGAAAAGCTCCAAAGACCTGACATGAAAGCAGGAGTCACCAGAACAGAGGCAGATGGACTGCACTTCCGCTGGCTGGCAGCGGATGGATTGGTCTTGAAACAACAGATGGAGCGGGTTTGGCATCAATTGAAAGAGATGGTTTCCGCAACTCATCAGTTCTAGATGGAAAGAAGAGGTGAAGATAAAAGAGGTGGAAATAATCAAACGAATTGTTCGGTATGAACCGTAATTTGGAGACATTGAAAATAGCTTTGGGTGTAAAGGAATAAAGACAGGAAAAGCATGAGGAGCCACTCCGTTGAGGGAGTGGCTCTTTATACTTAGCTTGCCTAAACCTGTTTTAAACACTTTTTGTAAGATTATATAACATAACTTGATGTTAGGATGGTGTCATTTAAACATGATGTAAACTTTTATTACGAGATTTGAGACTTTTTAGCAAAATTCTTTTATGCTAAAGATAACCGAAACATTACATTTACTCATTCGTTCATGGTTATTAAAGGAGATGATGGTGATCCTCCGGGTGATTTATCAGTTTGTGCTGATTGTTGGCGTGTACGTGTTGGGCAGTTTGGTGGTCATATTTTTAAACTCCGCCTGCCAGGAAGTATGGTGGGAATGCTGCTTCTTTTTCTGGCACTTTGGTCAGGAATGATGAAACTGGAGTGGGTGGAACAAGCAGCTGATCTGCACCTGAAACATATGACCTTGTTCTTTATACCACCCATTGTGGGGATCGTGTACTTTGCAGATGTATTTCTAAGGCAGGGGATTACGGTGTTGTTGGTGATCATGATTAGCAGTGTGTGTGTTGCTAGGAACGGCGTACACGGTTGAATTAGCTGATAAGTGGAAGAGGAGGAGATAAATTGGGAACCCTTGCTTTCCAAACATTAACGATCACATTGGTGACGAGTGTAAGTTATGTTCTGGGACTTAGGTTGTTTCGCCAGCTGAATAGAACATTTCTCAATCCCCTATTCACGGCCACATTGTTTATGGTAGTGCTACTATCTGTGTTGAAGATCGACTACCACATGTTTGCTGAAGGGACACGCGTTTTTACTTTCCTTTTAAATACCGCTACTGTTGCCCTGGCCATTCCCCTCTATAAGCAATGGCAACTGCTTCGAAAGAATCTTAACCAGATTGTATTGAGTATTTCTTTAGGCCATGGGGTTGGTATAGCTTCCGCAGTAATCTTGGCCAAGACGATTAACCTGAATGACCACTTGTTAACCTCTCTTATTCCTAAGTCTGTCACAATTCCTGTCGCCCTGTCATTGTCTCAAGCATTAGGTGGTGTTACATCATTCACTGTTTTATTTGTTTTAACCTCCGCACTATTTTCTATCACTTGCGGCCCAAAATTATTATCGCTATGCGGCATTAAAAGTAATCTTGCCAAGGGATTAGCCTTAGGAGCATCAGCTCAAGTCTTGGGCGCCACTAAGGCCATGAAATGGGGAGAAGAGGCAGGAGCCATGGGCAGCGTGGGCATGACGGCGTCAGCGATCTTGTTGTGTTTAATATTTCCGCTTCTTGTGCATATTGTTTAATCATGTTGATTTTCATCACCTACATGCCAATCATTCCTAGGAGGTGAATGAAAATGGAAGTGGTCACAGAGATTTCCCCCGTGAAAAAACTAAACTATCAACAATTAATTCAACTGTCTTCAATCGCTAACCGTTTCGCCAGTTACATTGTGATCAAAAAAGAGACTTTCGAAGTGAATGCCAAAAGCATTTTGGCACTGTCAGTTTTGCCCACAATAGAAGGAAAATACGAAATTATTGCGTTTGGAAAGGATGCCAAGGAAGCGGTTGATACATTAGGATATTTCTTGTCAAATACGACCAATCAATCGGCCATGTAATGTGAACCCCTTAGCCTATACTGATAAAATCCTCTCCCTTATAGCTACACTTGAAAGGCGTAAGCCCCACTGTGGACTGCGCCGTTTTTTTGTCTACACGTATTAAACAGCTGGGCGAATAAATTGTATTTCAATTTTAAACTTGACCAAAATTATAAATCAATGATACTATATTGTAAACACTACATAACACTAAAAAATGTAGCGAACATTTCCTAACATAATAAGGTTTTGTTTCATACTCCTATACAGTTAGGAGCTGGCTGATGGTTAAGTACAAACAAAAAATCCAGGAAAACTTTCATAACTTATCGGCAGGGCTGAAAAAAGTAGCCAAGCACCTGTTGGACAATCCCCACTCGTTTGCCATGCAAGCTGCTGGCAAGGTGGCCAAGGAGATTGGGGTGAGTGACGCCACGGTGATCCGTTTTTGTTACGCTCTGGGTTACAGCGGCTTTAGTGAACTGCAACAAGAAGTCAGAGAACACCTGATGAATGTGCCAAGCAGCTTGCATGAATTTCAGGCGGAAAAAGAAAAATTGGCTGACAACACCCATTTCTATATCAATGTGTTGAAACAGCATCAAGGTCATATTCACAGCGTGATCAGTCAGTTGCGGGAAGTGGATCTTCATCAGGCGGTACAGAGGCTGATTGAAACTGATCAAATATTAGTGGCAGGGATGCGCTCTTCCTTCGCTGTGGCCCACTGGCTGGTCTTCACACTAAACCTGGTGCGGGGTAATGCCAGATTATATCAGCCGGGAAGCGATGACCTGTTGCTGCTGTTGTCGCAAATGAGTGAGAAAAGCACATATGTGGCCCTATCCTTCCACCGCTATGCCCGAGAGACTATTAAGCTGGCCCAGGCCTTGAAAGAAAAAGGGGTGTTTGTTATTGGGATCACCGATTCGGAAGTGGCGCCAGTTACCGGATATGCAGATCTCGTTATCCCTGTTTCCATTCCAGTTAAATCCACCATTGATGCGGCCCCTGCGGTGATGGCGGTGTTGAACGCCATTATTGCCGGCATCACGATCTATGACCGGGAACGCTTTGAACGGCGGAAAGCAGCGTATGAGACCCATCAGCTTGATCACTTTTTTTACCGAGAGGATTTGACATAGAGAGGACGATCGACCCTGAAAACCATCATTCATGAGTTGCGTGAAGAGATCATGGCCATTTTTAACCACTTGCACCACCATCCTGAGGTGAGCTGGCAAGAGGTTGAAACCACCAGGTATATTACTGACTATCTACGGCGGTATGAATGTCAGATTACTACCTTTGACGACTGCACCGGTGTGGTGGCAGAAATGGGGCAAGGAAAACCGGTTGTCGCCTTACGGGCGGATATGGATGCTTTATGGCAGGAAGTGGACGGAAAGTTCCAAGCGAATCATTCCTGCGGGCACGATGGACACATGACCATTGCCTTGGGCGTGTTTCTGGCATTCAATAAGCAGGACTTTAAACCACCGGGTACCATCAAATTCATTTTCCAGCCAGCTGAGGAAAAAGGAACAGGTGCTTTGAAAATGGTTGAAAAGGGGGTCGTCGATGATGTGGACTACCTGTTCAGTGTACACTTAAGACCTGTGCAAGAACTAGGGAAGGGCAAAGCTGCACCGGCCATTCTGCATGGTGCCGCCCAGTTTATCACAGGTGAAATCAAAGGTACAGATGCCCATGGGGCCAGGCCGCACTTAGGCACCAATGCCATTGAGATTGGCGCCGAGCTGGTTCACATCTTAAAAGGAATACATTTAGATCCCATGCTCCCATATTCCGTTAAAATGACCCGTTTTAGCGCTGGAGGGGAAAGTGCCAATATTATTCCGGGCAGCGCCCAGTTTAGTTTGGATCTAAGGGCACAAACAAACAAGGCCATGGATGAATTGGCGGGGCGGGTGGAAAAAGCAGTAGAGATGCTGCAGAAGCTCCATGGGGTTCACATTGAGCTTGAACATGGGGCGCGCACTGCAGCTGCCGAGGTGGACCCTGAAGCCGAAGCAATCATGGCCGAAGCGATTACTCAGACATTAGGGGCAGAAAACTTGGTGTCTCCCATCGTCACCACAGGTGGGGAAGATTTTCATTTTTACACCATCAAAAAGCCCCATCTCAAAGCAACCATGTTGGGCTTGGGGTGTGATTTAAAGCCGGGACTGCACCATCCACACATGACCTTTGAACGAGAGGCGCTGCTGGACGGCATTGAAATTTTGGCCAGGGCCGTCTGTTTAACCTTTGATAAGGCGAAAGGGGGATCATGAGTGGCAGAGCCCATCATCATTAAGCCTTTAACAACCATTGAGGAGCTGGAGCAGGTTCAGGAATTGGAACGAGACGTGTGGCAGATGGACCCTGTTCCGGTTCATCAAACATTAACAGCGGTGAAAAATGGCGGATTGGTGCTTGGAGCCTTTGATGGCGACAAACTGGTTGGTTTTAACTATGGGTTTGCCGGGTTTAAGGATGATGAAGTGTATCTCTGCTCACACATGATGGGCATTGCTCATGCGTACAGAAGGCAAGGAATAGGGGAGCTGCTTAAACAAAAACAAAAAGAAATGGCTTTGCAGCAAGGCTATTCCCTGATCAAATGGACATATGATCCCTTAGAAAGTTTAAATGCCTATCTTAACCTGTCCAAACTGCGGGCAATTGGGGCAGAGTATGTTGAAAACTGTTACGGAGAAATGAATGATGCCTTGAACAAGGGCCTGCCCAGCGACCGTTTCCAAGTCCATTGGCATATTGCCAGTGAATATGTCAATGGGGAAACAGTCTGGATTGATCAACTTCCGCTCCGGGACGATCACGTTTTAGTCCAATACCAGCTCAGGTCTGACCAGCTTCCTCAATTGAGTGATCATATTTCCTTGGAAAAGATGACAACAACTGCATCCGACTATGACGGTCAGGCTAAGCTTGATCATCATTCGGATAAGCAAGGATTTTGGCTGCCGATCCCGGACAATTTTCAAACGCTAAAGAAACAGGACCATGCTTTGGCCTTGGATTGGCGCCTCAAAACCCGCAAGATTATTACCCATATGCTGGCATTAGGCTACGTGGCGGTACGGTTGCTTAAAACGGATCAGGGTGTGCATTATTATCTGTTTGTGCCTCAACATCGTTTAGCATTGTAGCATGACGTTCCAAGCATAGAAAGAAGGTGGTTGCTCAATGACACATGAAATCAACATTCACAGTGTAACGCTCTATCGCTTAAGGATGGCCTTAAATGCGCCTTTTACCACCAGCTTTGGCACCATTGCTGAAAAAGAATTTTTTGTGATTGAGGTGCAGGATGAGGAAGGAGAAAGCGGGTGGGGAGAATCGGTCGCCTTTACCTCTCCCTGGTACAATGAGGAAACGGTCAAGACAAACGAACACATGCTAGAGGATTTCTTAATTCCCCTGTTATTGGAAAAACCGGTTCGCCATCCCGACGAAGTTTCCGAGCGGTTTGCCCCCATCCGGCGTAACAACATGGCTAAAGCAGCCTTGGAAGGAGCGGTTTGGGATATGTACGCCAAAAAACAGCAGCTGCCCTTAGCCCATGCACTGGGGGGTGAAAAACAAGAGATTGAGGTGGGTATCAGCCTGGGGATACAGGAGACGGTGCAGGATTTGCTGAAACAAATAGACCGTTATGTTCAAGAAGGTTACAAACGAATCAAAGTGAAAATCAAGCCAGGTTGGGATGTGAAGGTCATCAGGGAGATTCGCCGCCACTTTCCCGATACTCTGTTGATGGCTGACGCTAATTCAGCCTACTGTTTGGAAGATGCTGAACACTTAAAAGCATTGGATGAATTTAACCTGATGATGATTGAACAGCCTTTGGCCCATGATGATATTGTGGATCACGCCAAGCTGCAGGCCCAGCTTGAAACACCCATTTGCCTGGATGAGAGCATCCATTCCCTTGAAGATGCCAAAAAGGCCATCGAACTGGGCAGCTGTAAAATTATTAACGTTAAAATTGGCCGGGTTGGCGGCTTAACGGAAGCCAAAAAAATCCATGATTACTGCCAGGCCAAACATGTCCCCCTGTGGTGCGGAGGCATGCTGGAAGCCGGAATTGGCCGGGCCCATAACATTGCTTTGACCACATTAAGCCAATTTGTCCTTCCTGGAGATACGGCTGCTTCGTCCCGGTATTGGCAGAAGGATATTATTGAGCCAGAAGTCACAGTTCACAATGGCACGATCAAGGTGCCTGACAAGCCGGGCATTGGCTATGAAGTGGACCGTGGACAATTGGAAAAGTATACGGTGGAAACTAAAACGTATAAGCGGTCATCATCAAAGTAAGGTTCAATTTTCATTCAATAAAGTGCATAGCTTGATGTAGTGTTCTATGGGACCAGTGAAATCATTGCGCTTTTTTGATGGTATGTCTGGTAAAATTATTCTCCCGGGTATCATATTGCAATCTGTATTAATTGGAGGAGGATTTGCCACCGGGCGTGAAATTGTGGAGTATGGGGCCAAATTTGGCGCGCACGGGTGGGTAGCTGGTATCGCAATCTTTATTGGTTTTTCAGTGATGGCTATTTTGACGTTTGAGGTTGCAAGGATGTTTCAGGCTTATGACTATCGTTCTTTGCTGAAACAATTGGTGGGCAAGTTATGGGTGGCCTATGATATCGTCTATCTTTCCCTTGCGGTGCTGATCATTGCGGTTATGGCGGCTGCAACTGGGGAAATTTTAAATTATACCATGGGTTTTAATCCTTGGGTGGGTATTATAGGCATTACCCTTTTAGTAGGCGTACTTAATTTTTATGGTGAGAAGCTCATTGAAAGGTTTAAAACCTTAGGTACTTTAGCTTTAATGATCGGCTACATCATTTTCAGCATTCTTGTTATTTCATCGACTTGGGGAGAGGCCAGACAAGTGCTGGCCACAGGGGATACCAGTTTTATTCCCGGAGACGTTGGAATCGGGCTGGTCATCTGGACGGGTATATTATATGTCGGCTACAATTTGGCGGTGTATCCAGCAGCGTTGTTTACGGTCAAAAGGCAAAAGTCAAGAAAACATTCGCTCTGGTCCGGAGTGATTGCCGGAGTTTTAATGACATTTCCTTGGTTTTTAACATATTTTGCGATTCTGGGCTTTTATCCAAATGAAGAAGTGTTAGGAGCCCGGGTGCCTTGGCTTGTGATGCTAGAAGGATTTGGAAACTGGGTTGTTGTCCTGTTTGGGGGGGTTGTGGGATGGACCTTGATTGAGACCGCAACGGGAATGATACATGCCTTTATTAACAGGATCAATGCCAACCTGAAGGAGTTTGGCAAACAGCCCCTTTCCGGAAAACAAAATGCGTTGATTACCGTTGGTGCTTTGGTCGGTTCAGTTGTTTTAGCTCAAGTGGGCATTATTGACCTTATTGCAAAGGATACACCTTAATGGCTTACTGCATGATCGCTGTCTATGCAATTCCCTTATTAATCATTGGAATCATCCGTATCGTTAATCCAGAATGGAAGAAAGAACTGTGGACTCAAGAAAAGAAGGAAGAAGCAGGGTCATAGACATTTCAGAAGCAAACCATCTTCCAATTTAAGGGGGAGACAGGGCTCCGTATCTTTGTCTCCCCCTTTCTATACTTTCAACAGGCTGTATGGTAAACTTGTTGTTAGATAAAATGGTTACGATCGTCAGTCATCCAAGTTCGTCGCCTTTTACTAAAATGGTGAAAAGGAGATTGAATGATGGAAAAGGAAATTTTACAAGCCATAAGGGAATTGTCGGCAGGAATGAAATCGCTTCACCACAAGGTTGATAGTCTAGAAAAGAGAATGGGCGGTCTGGAAACAAGAATTGAAAGTTTAGAAACAAGAATTGATAGTTTAGAAACCAGAATTGAAAGTTTAGAAACAAGAATGGATAGTTTAGAAAAAAGAATTGATAGTTTAGAAAAAAGAATGGATGAGAGGTTTGACGCCATTGAGGCTAGCCTTGAGATTCTGGTCAGAGAGAACCATGAAAACAAGCTGGAAATCTTGAGGCTCAAAAGGGCAAAATGAACGGGGTGTATGTTCCTTAAAAAGACCAGGTCGAATATGGTCTTTTTTCTTTACTCATAGATGAAAGCGGTTAATGCATGTAACTAGCTTATTGTGGAATTTATCATAAACAGAAATCTGTACGTCTTACTGAGAATCCCTTTATAAAAAAGTAAGTACTCACTTTTTTTATTGACCCCAAAACGGGCCTGTTGTATACTGTGAGTAAGTAATCACTCACCAAAATAGGAGGGCTCGATAATGGGGAAACGGATTAGAGCGCTAATGATTAAGGAGTTTATCCAACTGAAACGCGACCGGCGCACGCTGGCGATGATGATCATGCTGCCGGTCATCTGGCTGGTGGCGTTTGGGTACGCCGTTAATTTTGATGTGAATCATTTCCGCGTGTTTATCGTTGACGAAGCGAAAAACGAATACAGCCAGGAAGTGGTTCAGAAAATGGAAGATCATGAAGAGATGGAAGTTATTGAGTGGGGATCAGAACAGGAAGCGCGTGAGGCTTTGAAGTACGGCAAGGCTGATGTGGCCCTTTTGCTCCCTGCAGAATATGAGTCTATCGCGAAAAGCAAGGAACAGCAGCTGACTATCTTGGTAGACGGAGGGCGCCTGTTCACGGCCCAATCGGCGGTGCGCAAAATAAATGAGGTGTTGGGCGATATTCAAAAAAACAACATGACAGAACTACGCCAAAACATTGAAGCGCGTTTGAAGGACACTGAAGCGCCGGACGTCAAGTTGGAGCTTCCTGCTGATTCCCTATTGACCCAGCTGCCGCCCACTGTGGTCACAAATTTGAAAAACGAGATCCAATCTCAGATTCAAACGGTGATGGAAGAGCGAATGGAAGAACAGAGACAGGAAGTGGAAGATCAGTTTCCAGACCCCGAGTATATGGCCGCTGAGGTAGAAGTTTTGTACAACGAGGATTTAAAGAGCGTGTATTACATGATCCCTGGCTTGATGGGATTAGTGCTGATCTTCATCACCACCTTCATGACGGCGCTCGGTGTGGTGCGGGAGAAGGAAAGGGGGACCCTGGAGCAACTGATCGTTTCGCCGCTTCGTTCGGTGGAATTGATCTTGGGCAAACTGCTTCCTTACATGATCATCGCTACCTTCGATTTCCTTTTGGTGCTTGCGGTCGGCATCTGGGTCTTTGATGTTCCGTTCACGGGCGATGTGATTTCGTATCTGTTAACGGCACTTATTTTCTTGTTTGCCTCACTCGGCCTCGGCCTGTTTATCTCCACGGTGTCGCAAAATCAGCAACAAGCGATGCAATTGGCCATGATGATCTTGCTGCCGCAGTTTATTCTTTCTGGTTTTGTCTTTCCGCTGGAAGCGATGCCTGAGGGGATCCGCTGGTTGTCCTATTTCATGCCGCTCACCTATTTCTTGCCCATCAGCCGTGATGTGTTCCTCAAAGGCATGAGTGCCTGGGATCACCCGCTGGCATTGGCCATGCTCACTTTCTTCGCCGTGTTGTTCTTGTTGGTGGCCACCATGCGCTTTAGACGCAGCTTGGCTTAAGGGGGGAAGCAAAATGATCACCTTTCAGAATGTTTCATTTTGTTACGGCAAAGAGGAAGTCCTGAAAAATCTTTCCTTCCATATCGGAGCCAACGAAATCGCAGGGATCGTCGGTCCCGATGGTGCCGGAAAATCAACGTTGTTAAAATTGCTTGTGGGGCTTCTGAAGCCGAACAAAGGGCGTATCCAATATGCCGAGTCATGCTCAACAGGATTTGTGGCGGAGCACTTTGGATTGTATGAGGATATGAGTATTGAGGAAAATCTCTTGTTTTACGGCCAGTTATACGGTTTGTCCAGGGAAGAGGCCAAACAGCGGAGCGAACAGCTTTTGGCCTGGACGAAACTTTCTCCGTTCAAGGACCGTTTAGCGGGACACCTTTCCGGCGGGATGAAACGGAAACTGGCCATTAGTTCCGCTCTTCTCCACCGCCCGTCTTGCCTGATTCTGGATGAGCCGACACATGGGGTTGATCCGGTTTCCCGGCAGGAGATTTGGCAGCTGATCAAGGAAGTGAAAAGTGAAGGTGCCAGTGTCATTGTCTCCACCCAATACCTGGATGAGGTGTCCCGTTGCGACGAGGTGCTGTTTTTGCATCAGGGAGAGTTGCTGAAAAAAACGTCTCCACGAGTGCTGATCGACGAGTTTCCTTATAAGGTGTACCGCATCCCCGATTTGCGCCACATGTCCCTGAGGGAATTGCCGAAGTTAAAAGACATTCCCTATGTTGCCGATGCGTTCCCGCGCGGGGTAGATTGGGTGTTCCTCGTCAGCCGGGAAGAAGCGGTTGGGGCCTTGCGCGACTGGATAAAAGAAAAAGGGCTTATGAGGCAAGTAGAGCCCATTCAGCCCACGTTTGAAGATGTGTTTATCCATTTGATGGGGAAAGGGGGACCCGCTCATGATCGAACTTAACCAGATCACCAAACAATTCGGTACCTTCCGGGCGGTCAATCGGGTATCATTAACAGTGTCTGAAGGGAGTGTATTTGGACTGCTCGGTGCTAACGGAGCCGGCAAAACAACCCTCATCCGGATCATGTGCGGCATTTTGCCTCCGACAAGCGGCAGGGGACGGGTTTTAGGGTATGATATTGTTAAAGAACGGGCACAGATTAAAGAGCGGATCGGCTACATGTCCCAAAAATTTTCCCTGTATCCCGATTTGACCGTCGAGGAAAATATCCGCTTCTATGCGGGGTTGTATGGGGTGGAGCAGATTAAAAAGAGGACAGAGGAGCTGACCGGGCAGTTTTCACTCCGAGATGTGTCCAAAAAGCCAGTAGCGGCGCTCGGAGGCGGTATCCGGCAGCGGGTGGCTTTTGCTGCCGCAATCGTGCACAGACCCCGGCTATTGTTTCTTGACGAGCCGACGAGCGGTGTTGATCCCCTGACCCGGCGCCTGTTCTGGGAACAGCTGTATGAATTAACCGAACAAGGGATGACCATTGTGGTGACCACGCACTACATGGATGAGGCCGAGCGCTGTGACCAAGTGGCCCTCATGAACCAAGGAAAGATCGTGGCCCAGGGAAAAGTGGATGAATTGAAAGAGCGGTACGCCGCCGAATTGGACACGGAGCGGCCAGCGCTGGCAGACATATTTGTGCATGTAATCAGCCAAGGAGGAGGAGAACATGTCCAAGAAAAGTTGGGATGAATGGGTTGATGACGAGTGGGTCCAGTATATAGCTGAGCAATATGATTTAGACCTGAAAGAGGGCAAAGAAACATTAAAACAGAAAAAGATTTTGGAAGCAGCCATTCATGTTTTCGCGGAAAAGGGCTTCAGCGGCGCCTCGACGAGCGAAATCGCCGAACGGGCCGGCGTGGCTGAAGCCACCATTTTTAAACATTACCGTACCAAGAAAGGATTGCTGTTACGCTTGGTCATCCCGGCCATTGCCCGGGTGGCCAGCGCCTACATCGCCCAGCCTGTGCTTAACATTCTCGACCAGGACAAGCCGGTAGAAGCCCTTCTGAGGGAAGTAGCCATCAACCGGAAGGAACTCCTGGAGAAGAACTGGAAAACAATACGCATCATATTGGTCGAGAGTTTGTTCCATCCCGAGATTCGTGAAGCCCTGAAAAACCATGTTGCCAAAAGAATCATCCCTCTCGTGTTTGAAAAGATTGAGGAGCAGAAACAAAAAGGCAAAATCCGTGCTGATCTTCCCAATCACGTCATTTTACGGGGGGTCATGTCACAGATTGGGGCCTTCCTGTTTGCCCGCCATGTCATTCCTGAATTGATGGCCCCCGGGGGAGATGATGAAGAAATCGACTGGATCGTTGAGTTGTTGATCAATGGCATAGGGCCTAGAGCGTGCTCCAAAACCGAATCCGGCGCGGACAAAGAAAGCCATTAAACCGCTTCACAATCACGTACCTTTGTCATATCCTAGCAGGGGATTTGTACATTATTATTGAATATTGCTTATAAAAAAAGTTATAGGGGAGAAAGTATGGGCAGAAAAAGAAGATGGCTGCTGTGGGGAAGCGTTGGCGTTATTGTGTTGGCGTTATTAATCATTGTAGGCATTTCTATGTATGTGGGCTGGCAACTGGTTCATCCGGAAAAGAAACCTTTGGATGAATGGCCGGAAGATTATGGCTTAACATTTGAGGAATTTGAGGTTGAGAGCTTGTTGGATGGAATAAGGCTTAAGGGATGGATCATGGAAACGCCTGGACCAGCTCAAGGGGTGCTCGTGTTTGCCCATGGATACAGTGGCAACCGGTTAGAAAAGCCGTTGCCAGCCCTGGCCCTGGCCCGTGACCTGGTAGAGAGTGGCTTTCATGTCGTTATGTTTGACTTCCGCAATTCTGGGGAATCAGAAGGGAACATGACGACTGTAGGCTTATATGAAAAGGATGATCTTATTTCTGTCGTGCAATCCATGAAAGTACGCTATTTGGACTTGCCTCTGGGTGTAATTGGATTTTCAATGGGTGCTGCGACCGCTTTGCAAGCAGCAGCAGAAGAACCATTAATTGAAGCTGTTGTTGCCGATTCACCGTTTCGTGATTTGAAGGCATATCTGGCAGAAAATTTGTCCCACTGGTCGGATCTGCCCGATTTTCCCTTCACACCTGTTATTTTGGGCATACTCCCCCGCCTGATAGGCATTGACCCGGCCGAGGTCAGTCCACAACAGGCCATTCAAGAGATTGAGGTACCCGTTCTCTTAATCCATGGCACCGGGGATGAGGCCATTCCCCATTCAAACAGTGAAGCCATTTATGCCAATGGTCATCCGGATGATGTCCTGCTGTGGATTGCTGAGGGCGCAGGACATGTACGGACGTACAACGTCTATCCTGAAGAATACAAAACCAGAGTGGTCCACTTTTTCCAAGAAGCATTTCAAAATGAGTAATGAGAGATTATGGTGAAAAAACATTTGCACAATCTTTCCTTTTGGCATATAATAAATAGCAAACATAAAATAATAATTATAATGTGATAATGATTATAAAAAAGTTAATCAACACTTGGCTTACTTTACTAAACTGACGCGCTGCCATTCGAAATGGCAGCTTTTGTCATTTAAAGGGCAACTATGAGCTTGATTTTCTTTCTCACTCTCTTTTTTAACCAGGAAAATTTTTTATCAATAAGTGAATGGTAGAAAGGAAGGATAGGATATGTCCGTACCTCTGTCCCAACAAAAAGAGACGAACGCGGCAAGTGTTTCGGAAGTTAAGTGGTTATCGTACCCATTCTTCAAACGGAACGGGCAACTCATTGCTGCCTTGGGCAGCGGATTGCTTCTTGTGCTGGCCTGGCTGCTGTCCCGTGTTGACCAAGAGCCTGTCTCTGTATTGCTCTACTTAACCGCCTATCTCATTGGAGGATATGTACAGGGAAAAGAAGGATTGATGCAGTTATTTAAAGAGAGAAAAGTGACGGTCAATTTGCTGATGGTGCTGGCTGCCGCAGGTGCGGCTTTAATCGGGCACTGGGCAGAAGGAGCGATCCTGATCTTCATCTTTGCCCTCAGTGGGGCACTGGAAACATATGCCGTCAATAAAAGTAACAAAGAGATAACGGCCCTAATGACGCTGCAGCCTGAAGAAGCCACCCTGGTCGATGGGGATGCTCTCCGGAAAGTTCATGTTGAACAATTGCAAATTGGCCAACACATCCTGGTAAAGCCTGGGGAACGCATTCCGGTAGATGGTCAAATTGTCAAAGGGCAAACCACGGTTGATGAGTCCATTTTAACTGGGGAGTCCATTCCAGTGGAAAAAGGATCAGGTGATGAGGTGTTTACTGGCACCATGAACGGACCGGGCACTTTGGTGGTTTGTGTGCAGAAAGAAGCGCACGATACCGTTTTTCAAAAAATCGTTAAGCTGGTTCAGGATGCCCAAAACAAAAAGTCCCCCGGCCAGCAATTTATTGAGCGCTTTGAAACCATTTATGTCAAAGTGGTGCTGGCTGTGGTGCTGCTCATGATGTTCCTGCCCCATTATCTTTTTGGCTGGTCATGGACGGAGACTATTTACCGGGCTATTGTCCTCCTAGTTGTTGCTTCTCCCTGTGCAATTGTGGCTTCGATCAGTCCAGCTATGTTGTCGGCTATATCCAACAGTGCCCGCCGGGGAGTGCTGCTCAAAAGCGGTGTTCATTTGGAAACGCTGGCCAATCTTCAGGCGATCTGTTTAGATAAAACAGGGACGATTACCCAGGGCGAACCAGTCGTCACCGACGTTTATGTGTGTGATGGCATGGATATTGAACAGTTTTTAAGAACAGTTGGGTCGGTGGAGCAGGTCTCTTCCCACCCTTTGGCTGATGCTATCACCCGCTGTGTTAAAGACAAGGGAATATCCCTTTTCCAGCCGGAATATGTGGAAAACGTGCCTGGACATGGGGTGAAGGCTCAAATCGAAGGGCATGAATGGAAGATAGGTAAATTGGATTTTGTCGGTAAAGAAAAGGGATATGCCTTTAAAAACGGGATTGCTCACAAGCTTGAGCAGGAAAGAAAAACTGTCGTTTACGTGGCTTGCGGAGAAGAGGTTATCGGTGTTATAGCTTTGAAAGATACAGTCAGGGAAGAGGCCAAGCGCGCTGTTGCACGTTTCAAGAAACTGGGTATTGAACCCGTCTTGATTACCGGAGATACGTATGATACAGCTCAAAAGATTGCTCAAGAAGTTGGGATTAGGCACTTTTATGCTCAATGCTTGCCGGAAGATAAAGTGAGGCACATTCACCGGCTGCGGGGCCCAGAAGGAAAACAGGTAGCCATGGTGGGGGACGGGATTAATGATGCGCCTGCCTTAGCTACGGCATCGGTCGGGATCACCATGGGAGCGGGCAGCGATGTGGCCATAGAGACCGGAGACATTGTCCTGGTTAAAAATAATCTTCTCCAATTAGCCCACACGGTTGAACTGGCCCGGCGCATGAACCGCATCATTATGCAGAATATTGTTTTTTCCGTCAGTGTGATTATCCTGCTGGTGTTGGCCAACGCTTTCCAGGTCCTCACCCTTCCGTACGGTGTTATCGGACACGAAGGCAGCACGTTGCTGGTGATATTGAACGGCTTGCGTCTGTTAAAAGGGACAGGATCTCAAGGAAGGGATTGAAAGTTTGCACAGTCTTTTAAAAAACGGCCTTGCTAGCGTCAAGGCAGTTTTTTTACGGGCGTGTAATATACACTCATGAACAAAATGAACACAACGTATATAAAAAACTTTATTTTATTTATTTGACTAATCTTAACTCTCGCTTAATTGCCCCTTATACTGTTGGTGAAAACGTTAACAAAAGGGGGATACAAATGAGGAAAGAGAAAAAAAGTGACTGGTTTTTGATTTTATCGCTTGTTTTACTGTTGTCTTTAACTGCCTGCGGGGGAAATGAACCCGCTGACAGCACACCTCAGAACATAGAAGGAAATCAAAGTGAAACAGCAGAAGATTGGAAGCCTGAAAAACCCATTGAGATTGTGGCTCCCGCCGGACCAGGAGGCGGATGGGACACCACGGCCCGCACGGTGGCCAAAGTAATGGAAGAAGAAGGCATCATTGATCAGCGCATGGCTGTGGTCAATAAACCTGGAGGGGGCGGAGCGGTAGGCTGGTCTTACGTTGCCGGCAAAGCCGGCGATAATCACACCATGTTTGTCACCTCTCCTCCGATCATGTTTGTACCGTTAAACGGACAATCCGATCTAGGGCATCGGGACTTTACACCCATTGCAGCTATTATCGCCGATTATGGGGCTTTTATCGTTCCTAAAGATTCTCCATTTAACACCATGAATGATCTGGTTGAAGCTATGAAACAAGATCCCCAATCGGTGTCTGTCGTCGGTGATTCCGCTCCTGGCAGCATGGATCATATGCAGTTCGTTAAAGCGCTTAAGGCGGCTGGCGTTGATGTGAAGCAACTGAAATATGTATCAGCCCAAGATGGAAGCGGCATGGCGATGCTGCTGGGCGGCAAAGTGGATGTGTACTCCACAGGGTTGGCTGAAGCGACCGAACAGGCCAGGGCCGGAAAAGTCAAAGTGTTGGCTATTACAGCCCCCGAACGTCTGACAGGGGAGACCATTTCAGAATTTCCGACGCTGAAAGAACAAGGCATTGACGATGAATTTGTTGTTTGGCGCGGATTTATGGGGCCACCGGATATGGATCCAAGAGCGGTCAAGTTCTATGAACAGGCCTTTAAGCAAATGATGGAAACGGAAACATGGCAAACACAGAGAGATAATTTTGGCTGGACCGATTATTATATGAGCAGCGAAGAATTTGCCAGCTTCCTGGATGAGGAATATGAGGTTTTCAAACAATTGATGCAAGAAATAGGCTTAGGCCAATAAATTCATTATCGGTTTTGGCATGAATGAACGTGGAGAGGAAAGGATGGATTAAATCGCTGTCCGCCTCTCCTTTCTTTTAAAAACAGGGAGGTGTGCAGGTGAACATGACCACAGACCGCAAAATTGCGGTGATGCTGTTTATCTTAGCCCTGGTTTATTTAATTTTAAGTTATCAACTGCCGGAATTTCCCTATGCCATTATGGATTCTGACGTG
The DNA here is from genome assembly GCF_030814135.1 of Caldalkalibacillus uzonensis. Taxonomy (NCBI): domain Bacteria; kingdom Bacillati; phylum Bacillota; class Bacilli; order Caryophanales; family Bacillaceae; genus Caldalkalibacillus; species Caldalkalibacillus uzonensis. The sequence continues at coordinate 79,361 of NZ_JAUSUQ010000005.1, forward strand.
TTACCAAAAGGATTGGGATATCTGCTGCTTGTTCTTGCTATCATCTTGTTTGTGGAAAGTAAAACAGAAACAGAAGGGCAAAGGAAAAAGCGCCAGCTGTCTAAAGCTGACCGGAACATGTTGTTGATGGTGCTTGTACTTGTCCTGTTGTATGTCATCCTGTTGGATACGCTCGGATTTGTCATTGTTTCAATCTTGTTCCTAATTGGGACAACCCGCTTGCTGGGCTATACCAATTGGAGGGTCAACATTCTCGTATCAGTCCTGTTTACCTTAGGTTTATATTATGCGTTTAATTATCTGATAAAAATTTATCTGCCTCAAGGCATACTCCCATTTTAAGAAAAGGTGAGAGTCTATGGAGATACTGAGCAGTATGTTATACGGATTTGAAGTGGCTTTATCGTGGCAGAATATTCTTTTTGTTTTGATTGGCGTGTTTTGCGGGACCATGATTGGCATGCTCCCGGGGTTGGGGCCCATCAGTGCCATTGCTATTATGATTCCTTTAAGTTACGGGATGAACCCTGCTTCAGCTCTGATTCTCATGGCCGGTGTCTATTATGGTGCCGTGTTTGGCGGCTCAACCTCATCTATTCTGCTTAATGCCCCCGGTATTGCCGGGACTGTGGCTACTTCTTTTGATGGTTATCCCCTGGCCAAACAGGGGCAGGCTGGCAAAGCTCTGGCTATTGCTGCCATCGCTTCCTTTTGCGGTGGTACATTTAGTATTGTGGCACTGATGTTGGTGGCACCTATCATGGCTGATGTGGCCACCGCTTTCGGCCCAAGTGAATATTTTGCCCTCATGCTCTTGGGGTTGACTGCCATTGCCAGCTTATCTGAAGGTTCAACGACCAAGGCTTTAATTGCCGCCGTGCTGGGCTTGATGGTCTCGACCATAGGCATTGATGGCCAGACGGGCACACCACGTTTTACCTTTGGCAGTTCCCAATTGATGGATGGCATCGATTTTCTGGTCATTGCGCTGGGGTTGTTCGCCATAGCTGAAGTGTGTTTCTTAATTATGGGAAGAAAACAGAATCTATTGGGCAAAGCGTCTAAAATAGGCAGTCTGAAAATCAGAAAACAGGAAGCGAAGGAGATTTCCGGCCCAATTGCCCGTCATTCGGTGCTGGGCTTTATCCTTGGAGTTCTGCCTGGTGCTGGAGCGACGATTGCTTCTTTTATGGCTTATTTGACCGAAAAGCGGATTTCCAAAAAGCCGGAGGAATTTGGCAGGGGTTCTTTAAAGGGACTGGCCGCACCTGAAACAGCCAATAATGCTGCTTGTGGCGGATCCTTTATTCCTCTGCTTACCCTTGGCATACCGGGATCAGGCACGACCGCTGTTTTGTTGGGGGCGCTTCTTGTGGTGGGTGTTCAACCTGGACCGATGATGCTGCAAGATCACCCGGATGTTTTCTGGGGCGTGATTGCCAGTATGTATGTGGGTAATATTTTCTTGCTTATTTTAAACCTGCCCCTTATCCCATTTATTGCCCGGGTATTGTATATTCCCAGGCCCATGTTAATCTCTTTGATTATTATTTTTTGTCTGGTGGGGGTGTACGGGGTCCGCTTTAATACATTCGATCTCTATCTGTTAATTGCATTCGGGGTGTTAGGTTTTTTGATGCGCCTGTTCTCATTTCCCGCTGCGCCTTTTATTCTGGCCTTTATTTTGGGAGGCATGATGGAACAATCATTCCGTCAGGCATTGACCATCTCGAATGGCAGTTTGTCCATTTTCTGGTCCAGCCCTGTTTCTGTTACCCTTTTTGCAGTGGCCCTCATCTCCTTGATTTTTCCGCTTATCCGCAAGAAAGGTCACAATAAATCCGAACAGGAAGGGGTGAAAGCATAATGAAAGAAATAAGGATCCTTTCCCCTCAGGGGATGCTGGGCTATGGCTATCCCTCTTCATCCTTTGAAGAAGGATTACAAGCCTCCCCTGATGTGATTGCGGTTGATGCCGGTTCCACAGACGGGGGCCCCCATCGTCTGGGGCTGGGCATGGGGGGAGTGAGCCGCTATGCTACTAAAAAAGATCTGCAGCCATTAATTCTTGCCGCGAAGGAAAGGAACATCCCTTTGATCATTGGCTCTGCCGGAGGGTCCGGCGCCGGGAAAAGAGTGGACTGGCTGCTGGATATTGTTAAGGAAATTGCCAAGGAGCAAGGCCTTAGGCTTAAGGTAGCCGCTATTTATGCAGATATAGATAAACAGTGGCTGTATCAACGCTGGCAGGAAGGAAAAGTCGATCCTGTAGATTCTGCTCCGCCCTTGTCAGCAGAGAGTATCAAGGAAACAACGGCTCTGGTGGCTCAGATGGGTGTGGAACCTTATCTGGAAGCATTGAAGGAAAAACCTGATATCATTATCGGTGGAAGAACATACGATCCGGTGATGAGTGCAGCCCTGCCCATATTAAACGGTATGGATCCAGGTCTGGCCTTCCATTTGGGCAAAATTCTGGAGTGCGGAGCATTGGCCGCCACACCGGGAACGGCCAAAGACGGAATGTTGGGCATTCTCCGCGACGGCCATTTCTTGGTCCAGCCATTAAATCCTGAGCGAAAATGTACCGCCCAATCGGTCGCGGCTCATACCATGTATGAAAAATCTCATCCGTACTACCTTCACGGGCCTGGTGGGATGCTTGACCTGTCAGAGTGCCGTTTTGAACAGGTCGATGAACGGACTGTGAAAGTATCGGGAAGCCGCTTTATCCCATCAGAGTCATATACCGTTAAAGTGGAGGGGGTCAAACAAGATGGATTTCGAACCGTATTAATTTGTGGCATCAGGGATCCTTATTTACTTCAACAGTTAGATGAAGTGCTTGCCCAAGTTCAAGACGAGGTTCGTTCCTATTTTGACCAGACATCCTTTCAGTTGTTTTTTAAGGTTTATGGGCGAGACGGGGTGATGGGAGCATGGGAGCCGGAGCGAGAAGCTCTTGGCCATGAAGTAGGGCTTGTTGCCGAAGTTGTGGCGGGAACCCAGGAGATGGCCGACAGTATTTGTGCTTACACCCGTTCACTACTCATGCATTTTGACTATAAGGGAAGAGTGTCCACTGCCGGAAATTTGGCACTTCCTTTTGCACCGCCTGAATTTTCAGCCGGCCCGGTTTTCTCATTTTCAGTTTATCATGCCGTGACCATTGATGATCCGCTCTCCCTTTTTCCAGTTAAATATGTTGAGCTGAGAGGTGAGTAAAATGGGTCAGGAGATCCGTCAAAAGGAGAAGAAAACGCTGGCCGAACTGGCTGCCGTGATCCGCAGCAAAAATGCGGGGCCCTTTGAAATTACGTTTGACATTCTCTTTGACAATGCCTGCTATTACCGGCGGGTCAAAGAGAGTGGCGTGTTGACCCGTGAGCATATCTGTCAACTGTATTCTGCGAGGGCAGAGGACGTGGTTTGTCTGGAATATTTTGACCAAGCCCTGGGAATTAAAGTTACCTTACGGCGTCATCATCCATCCGGTTCAGCAGGGGAGAGGGATACTTACGGAGCACAGCAGCATGTTCCATTGCTCACGATAGAGATTCCTGATTTTTTTGAGCAGGGGACTTAAGATAATAGCGTCTTTCCGGTCTTCCTACTGCTCCGTAGGCAAGGTCAGCCCGTACTTTGCCAATTGAAACCAAATACTCCAGATAGCGGCGTGCCGTCGTTCGGCTGACACCTATCTGCTGACCCAGCTCCTCCGCGGTGATGCTGTTTGTCTGCGTTTCTCGAATGACTTCTTCTACCTTTTGTAAAGTCAAGGGGTTAATGCCTTTAGGTACTTCTGACTGGGAAGAAACACTCCCTTTACCCACAGTTCCCAACAGATGATCCACTTCCTCCTGATCCACAAGCTGAACCTGATTGATTTTTTGCCGGTAAGCTTTATAGCGGAGCAGCGATTGCTGAAACCGTTCAAACACAATGGGTTTGATAATATAATCGATGGCCCCTCCGCGGATTGCTTCTTGAACAGCGTTAATCTCTTTAGCCGCTGTGATCATGATCACATCAGTTGAGAGATGGTTTTGCCGGATATACCATAGTAAATCAACCCCGCTTGCATCTGGGAAAAAGACATCCAAAAGGACCAAGTCAGGCTTCAGCAAAGTCAGCATTTCGCGGGCATCGTCCAGGTTGGTGGCGATGCCCGTCACCTTAAACCCTTCCACTTTTTCCACAAACCGCTGGTTAATTTGGGCTATAGGCACGTCATCCTCAACGATAAGCACGCTAATTTGACTCATGTTGATTCTCCCCTTTCTGCTTTGGTATGACCACTGTAAATAATGCGCCCCCTTCTTGGCCAGGGGTGACCGTGACATAGCCGTTCAACGATTGAACCGCTTTGTGCACCAGATATAACCCGATCCCCCGTCCCTCTTGTTTTTTTGTGCTTATGCCTTTCTTAAAAATGGAATCCAGCAGCGGGTCTGGGATTCCTTTTCCGTTGTCCTCTATCTCAAAAATTAAATCATGGCCAAGATCAGTCATAAACAAGGTGACTTTTTTTTCCGGTTTGTTGTTTTCTAACACTGCTTCAAAAGCATTGTCTATCAAATTGCCTAAGATGGTAACCAGTTTCTCCCGGTTGATATGTTCGGGCAGGTCACGAAGAGTGCTCTGTTTATCCAGAACAAAGGTAATTTTCAGTTCATGGGCCCTGTTATATTTCCCAAGCAGAAAAGCGGCAATGATGGTATCTGGTACGGCAGACATCAGAAACTGGACCAACTCTTGATAATCTGCTGTTTCTTTGTTAATCAGTTCAATCGCTTCCTGGTACGATCCCAGTTGGATCAAGCCAGAGATGGTATACAGTTTGTTGGAATATTCATGCGTCTGGGAACGCAGGGCATCGGCATACGCCTGGACCTGGGACAGTTGTTTGGTTAATTGGTCAATCTCTGTCTTTTTGCGGAAAGAAGAAACAGCTCCCACAATTTTATTTCCGTGAAAGATTGGCACACGGTTAACTATCACCTCTTCCTGGCCGATGATAAATTCATCGTCATACTCACTTTTTCCAGTTTTCAGTACCTCAGGAAGACGGGATTGGGGAAGAACTTCACGGATATGTTTGCCAATGAGGTCATCAGCTGAGGAAGTTCCGATCAGCTTACACGCTGCCTGATTGGCCAAGGTGATGTGTCCATTTTCATTAATGGCTATAATCCCTTCCCTGATCGATTCCAAAATGGCATTTCGTTCCTGGAACAGACTGGCGATTTCGTCAGGTTCCAGGTTAAGAATGGATTTTTTAATCCCATTCGCAATGTATGAGGAACCAATGATGCCAATAAGGAGGCCGCCACTGATGAAGAGCAGTGCTTTCTTTTGGTAAGCATGAATCGTTTCATCTATTTGGTTAATCAAAAAGCCAACCGAAACCACACCAATAATACTGCCGTTTTCGTCAAAAATAGGCACTTTGCCTCTGATCGATGGCCCTAAAGATCCTGTTGCCTTGGAAATATATGCCTTTCCTTCTTCCAATACAGGGGGATTGTCACCCCCAACCATCGATTGACCAATTCTTTCAGGTATGGGATGGGAGTAGCGAATGCCATCCTTATTACCGATCACAACGAAGCTGGCTCCGGTTTTTTGTCTGATTTCCTCAGCAATGGGTTGAAGTATTTGAGATGGATTGGGGTGCTTAAAAGCCTCAATGACTGTGGGCATGGTGGCCACTGTTTTAGCCACATTTAAAGCTGTTTCACCTATCTGCTGTTCCAAAATGGATTCTAACATGTATAAGAATATGCCCCCGACAAGGAACATCACGATTAACAGCAAACTGGAGATCAATAATATCATCTTGGTTTTCAGTTTCATAGTTCGTCCCTCACACCATTATGTGTTACGTTGTTTTTCAATACTTGGACAATAACTTTATACATGGACAATAACTTCGCAGCAGATGGACAAAAATCCTTCTTAATGATTCGACTTGGTAATATTTGTTCTTTTAGAATATAGTGAGAGGAACTTAAATACATTTGTTGAATATTAAAACAACTAACAAATCAATGAAATGAAATAACTGAATACTTGACTATACAAGCTGCCTGGAATTTGTCAGCCTCATAAAATGAAAATAGTCACATGAAGACAAATATGTGGAAAACCTATTTCAATCTTTTAAGAAGAGGATGGTCAATAAGGCATGAAGCAGCTTGTAGAACAAGAAATTGAGCGGATTGTGAATCTCTTGGTCACCAGTCAGCAGACAGACGGCTCGTGGCGTTATTGTTTTGAGAGTGGTGCCTTAACCGATGCCTTCATGATTTTTTTGTTACGGTCATTGAAGATCAATGATGAGTCTTTAATCAGTAATTTGGCTGCAAGGATCGCCCGTTTGCAACAAGAAGATGGGGCCTGGTCATTGTATCATGACGAAGGAGGCAATCTTTCAGCCACCATACAAGCTTATGTTGGCCTGCTGTATTCAAAGCGTCATCATCAAGAAGATGAACATATGCGGGCTGCCCAAGGCTTTATTTTATCCAGAGGCGGCGTTGATCAAGCGGATATAATCGCAAAGCTGATGCTTGCTTTAGCTGGACGGTATCCGTGGCAGCACCTCCCTTCTGTGCCCATTGAAGTGATGTTGCTCCCATCAGCGGCTCCCGTCCATTTTTTTGATTTGTCTGGGCATGCCAGAGTACATCTGGCGCCGATGTTAATTCTCTCCGATCAAACATTTACTCTACAAAATGAGCACACACCGGATCTATCTCACTTAATAGTTAATGAGCGTCAACGACAGCGTGATTCAGTGGCCCGAACGTTGTATCGTCAGCAGCAGGCCTATTCCCGTTTGATCAGACAATGGCTGCAATTATTGGGGGAACCAATGGCAGAACTGCACCAGCAAGCTGTGAAAAAAGCTGAGCGATTTATGCTGGAGCGGATAGAAGCAGACGGCACATTATACAGTTATGCCAGTGCCACATTTTTAATGATTTTTGCTCTGTTGGCTCTAGGCTACCGTAAAGACAACCCGGTCATCACCAAGGCTGTTCAGGGACTGAAAACCCTGGTTTGTTCTGCTGCTCAAGGACACCATCTGCAAAATTCAACCTCTACGGTTTGGGATACTGCCCTAATCAGTCATGCTCTACAAACAGCAGGGCTTTCCGTATCTCACCCGGCCGTGCATAAAGCTAACCACTATATATTAACGCGCCAGCATGATCAATACGGAGACTGGGCTCTTAAAAATCCTCATGTACCGCCTGGCGGATGGGGTTTTTCGGACATTAACACAATCAATCCCGACGTAGATGATACTACTGCTGCCTTAAGGGCCATTGACGGGGAAACAGAAGAAGAGGGGTTTTTGGAAGCTTGGAATCGGGGCTTAAGGTGGCTGCTGTCCATGCAAAATGATGATGGCGGCTGGCCGGCCTTTGAAAAAAATACAGAACATCCACTGCTTGCTCTCCTTCCAGTTGACTATGCCAAAGATTTTTTAATTGATCCCTCAACGGCTGATTTAACGGGCAGAACACTTGAATTTCTAGGCAATCATGCTGGCTTAACACTTTAAGATGACCAGGTGCAGCACGCCATTCAATGGTTACTGGACAATCAGGAAGCAGACGGATCATGGTATGGACGGTGGGGAATTTGTTATATTTACGGGACATGGGCAGCTTTAACCGGATTAATGGCTGCTGGCGTGAACTCAGAACATCCTGCTGTCCAGGAAGCGGTTCGTTGGCTGACCAGCATTCAGCTTGAAGACGGGGGGTGGGGTGAATCGTGTCGGAGTGACCAGGTAAAAACCTTTGTTGCTTTACCTAAAAGTACGATATCGCAGACCGCATGGGCGGTGGATGCACTTACTGCCGTACATGAAAATCCCACATCGGCCATAGACAGGGGCGTTCACGCTTTAATCAAACTGAATCAAGATGACTGGGCGTTAACTTATCCAACCGGAGGAGGATTGCCGGGCAGCTTTTACGTTTATTATCATAGCTATCGTTATTTCTGGCCATTGCTGGCACTTAGTCATTACCGGAATAAATATTTGTGAAAAATTTATCAGAGGGCTGAGTGATATGTATCTTTGGATTCTATTATATTTTGCAATGATTAATCTAATTGGCTATATCATCATGTGGAGAGATAAAAAGGCAGCCAAACGGAACAGTTGGCGGACGTCAGAGAAGATGATCTTTCAGATTGCCCTTATCGGTGGTGCTGCTGGTATATATGTTGGAATGCGGCACTTTCGGCACAAAACACAGAAATTAAGGTTTAAAGCAGGGATACCTTTTCTGGTGATTCTGAACGCAGGATGCCTAGTTGGTGCGTTATTGTATTTTCAGTCTTAGGGGGATTTAAGCCATGGAGTTGAGGGAAACGGGGATTATTCTGTTTGTGGAACATTATCAGGAAGCCTTGGCATTTTATACACAAAAACTTGGTTTACCATTACGTAAAAAGGGGGAATCCTTATCCATTCTTGAATTTGGCAGCAGTTACCTGATGATTGAAAAGGGAGGCGTTGCGTCTTCAGGGGAAAAAACACGTGCGCAAAACCCTACTGTGTTAAGGTTAAATGTCCATGATTTTGAACATACAATCGAGGAGTTAAGAGAACGCGGGGTCAACGTAGAGGTTTTACAATTTGAGTGGGGAAAAATTGGAGTCATCATTGATCCGGAAGGCAACCGGATTGAAATTAAAGATTAAAATTTTTTTCAAAATTAATTGGAAATATGCAATCGGAGTTTCAAGAGTTTAGTTGATAACATCATTCTGAATACGGATGAGAATGGAGGATAACCGATGAAGATTGCGTTTATTTTGTTTGATCGTTTAACGGTTCTTGATTTTATAGGTTTTTATGATGTGATCACAAGGTTAAAAACCATGGCGATTAAGCCCGAGGTGAAATGGGATCTGTGTGCCTTAAAGGAACAAGTTGCAGATGAATTGGGAGTCAGGATCAAAGTGGACAGGGTGAGACCTGACCTGGGCGATTATGATATGATCTTTGTTCCTGGCGGTATGGGCACGAGACAGCTGAAGGATGATAGCGTATTTATTAACTGGTTAAAGACAGCAAGGGATGTACACACAAAGGTTTCGGTATGTACCGGCTCCCTGTTGCTGGGGGCAGCTGGTTTCTTAAAAGGAAAGAAGGCGACCACTCATCCCAACGCCTATACTTTGTTAAGTCCTTATTGTGCTCAAGTTGTAGAAAAGAGAATTGTAAAGGACGGTAACATTATAACAGGGGGCGGAGTGGCCACATCTATTGATTTAGGCCTGTACATGCTGGAGGAACTGGCTGGACATGAAGCTGTTCAACGGGTTCAGAGACAAATGGATTATCCTTACTATCCAAGCAAAGAAAAACTTTTATAATGTTACCGATGACATTGTTTGAGATGAGCTGATAGATGGATTCAAGCTTTTCACAGATGTCGGTCACTTTCTCACCTAAAGATGACCTTAACTGATCGATCTGGTCCAGAATGTTTTGGTTCTTTGTTTTTTGTTCGTCCAACTGTTTCATAATGGTTTCGTGGAAGGCTTCCTGCAGGGACAATCTTTCTGTAATCTCCTTGCTCAGTTCTGCTTGTTCGTCCTGCTGGCCGAGTAAATCTTGGTATAACGTTTCGTACTCTTTTAACTTTCTGGATAAGTGACGAATCGGTTTATTTTGAAAGGTCAATTGATCCATAATGGCTTGATGGACGAAACCATCAGCTTTAATGTCTGTCATTAAACTAGTGTGGGACTGTGTCAATTGTTCTAACTGTTCAGCCTGTGATGGGGGGAGTTGGAAACTTGGGGATAAAGAACGGTTTCTGGATGTATGGCAAGAGATTTTGTTGCCAAGTACTACAGCGTTTACTAGAGCGGTATCAACATGATATAGAAAAACTTAACATCTAACAAGGAGGCTGTAAAGATGACTGGGGAAAAAGGGAAGACCAATCTCGTCCTTGGCACAGGGCCATTAGGGATGTCGGTTATGGAGAGATTATTACTTGAAGGTCAGCAGGTGATGATGGTCAACCAGAGTGGCCAGGCGGATGTGCCGGAGCAGGTGCAAGTGATCAAGTGTGATTTGGTAAAAGAAACAATCCCCCTTGAGATCATTAAAAAAGTGGATGTGGTCTATCATTGTATTGGGTTGCCCTACCCGCAGTGGGGAAAATTAAAGACCATTATGAACAATGTGATACAGGCGCTTCGTAACAGTGACACCATATTGGTTTATGCTGACAACTTATACGCCTACGGACCGTCTCATGGTAAACTCGTGGAAACCCTGCTTTATCGTCCGGTTGGGAAAAAAACCAGAATAAGAGCAGACATTGCCACATTCGTGATCGAGGAGCACAACAAGGGGAATATCAGGGCTGCGATTGGCAGGGGTTCCGACTTTTATGGCCCCCGGGTTCGCAATTCAGCGTTAGGATACAGGGTTTTTGAGCATCTTCTTAAAGATAAGTCTGTCGATATATTTGGTAATATTGATACTCCTCACACATACATATACATTCATGACTTTGCAGCAGGATTAGTGACATTAGGGACAAGAACAGAATCCCTAGGTGAGATTTGGCATATTCCCAGTGCAGAAACGATGACAACGAGAGCAATGATAGAAAAAATTTGCCAAGAACTTGGCAATTCTCCTTCATACCGTATCGCAAACAGGTTGATTTTACATGCACTAGGCCTGTTCAACCAAGAGATGAGGGAGTTAAAAGAAATATATTACCAATTTGAGCGTCCCTTTGTGGTTAACCACAACAAGTACAAAACCCGGTTTGGTGAGCAGGTCACCCCTCACGAACAAGCGGTCAGAGAGACGATAAAATGGTATAGAGATCAGAATAGTAAAAATAAAATCAGTTAAAATGAGTTGGGCCAGCCAGCAACGATAACACCACAGGCCAAGCGTTTGCCGGAATCCCCAGCGGGTTGGGTACGATAATCATCTGGATTTTGATGGATAATAACGGACTTGCCTATGACCTGAGGCACTTTGAATTTGTTCGTAAAGAAACACATTTTCGCATACCCGTTATTAGAAAACAATACAGGGAAGTCACCGGCATGGTTTCCATGCGGCTGTCTGGTTGGATTCCAGTGTTGACCTGCCTCCAGGAATGGATTCTTGGGATTTCCAATTTCACATGTTCCAAATTCATGGATGTGGAATCCATGGGGGCCAATGGGGGGATGTTTTTTCCCTCCTGGACGATAAGGGGGTAATCCTGACACTTCAACGGAAACATTGGTGCCCCCCGGAACCGATTTAAAGGTGACAATCCCTTTAATGTTTGGAGCAAGAGGACCTCCTTTGATATCAGCCCAAGCAACATGTGATAAATCTCGCATTTTTGATCTCTCCTGAGGGAATTTTGTACAAATCGATTTCAATACATTTTTCTATATAACTGTAAAATGATTCACATATCCATGATATTCACTATGGCTGGTGAAAAGTTCATAGATTTCCCAGTCAAAAAAAAGTCCTCCCATGTTTAGAGGTACATGGGAGGTCTCTTCATCCGGCCTTTTAACATCCGTTTTAACTTCTAACAGCTCAGCCTTCACCACTGATAATTTTTATTGAATTAACATGTAAGACTTTGTTGAGACTAATCATTCATTTATGAAGACAACTTTTGGACCAGTGGCGGAAGCTCGATTAAACTTTTGATTTCAAAGTCTGAGACTACTTCAGGGTGGGTTTCTTTGCCCTTCCTGTTTAGCCACACGTTTTTCATTCCTGCCCGCGAGGATCCGAGGATATCTGTCATCAGGTTGTCCCCGACCATGACGGCTTCATGACTTTCTAAGGCCATCAAATCAAGAGCATGCTTAAAAATAGAGGGGTCAGGCTTTCCTTTGCCGAAGTCACCGGAAATGACAATGTGTTCAAAGTATGGGGTCAGGTCGGGAAGGGCAGACAGTTTCTCACGCTGCAAGTCAGGTGAACCGTTGGTTAAAAGCAGCAATCTATAGTTGTCTTTCAGCTCGTCCAGTACCTCAAACGTTTCGTCATAAACGATGGAACGTTTGCGCCGTTCAGCCGGAAAGCGCTCAGCCAGATAGTGGCCATAGTCCGGATCATCGATACCCAGCGCTCTTAAGCCTGCAGTCCAAGCTTGTTTCCGGTAGACAGGGGCAATGTCACGCAGCTTTTTAAAACCTTCCAATTCTCCTGCTTTGAAATCCCCCCACAGTCCCTCAAAAGGGTTAATGCCGATCATTTGGGTAAAGGGATATGTTTCATATGAGGCGTAAAGTTGGCGTGCCTGTTTCCGGACAGCCTCTTCTAATTCCTTTGGATTAATCCCGTATTTTTCAGCAGCTTCCTGACAAGTGGCCTCAAAGGCTTCCTGCACGCATTTGGCGTCCCACAGCAACGTGTCGTCTAAATCAAAAAAGATGGCTTTCAGCATGATGTCTCTCCTCTCCCCGTGCAGAATGGTAGGTCTATCAACAGGTTGAAACTAGTATAGCAAAAGCCTGGAAATAGTAAAAGTGAAACCCCGCTAGAGAAGCAGGGTAACCAGTGATGCATAGAATAAATCTGAAGTTGTCACAGCGGAGGACATGCGGGTTTTTAGGCTTGCACTTCCAGTGTTTGGTTATGGTCATGATACATGTTAGTATCTAGATCCCCGGTCAGCTTGCTGGTCAGAATGCCGGATGTCATGCTTCCGCTTACATTAACTGCAGTCCGGCCCATGTCAATCAGCGGCTCAATTGAGATCATCAGACCGGCCAGGGCTACCGGCAAATCCATCACCGATAAAACGATAATCGCTGCAAAAGTGGCGCCGCCTCCCACTCCAGCCACACCAAAGGAACTGATGGCCACCACAACAATCAGCATCAGCAAAAATGACGGAGTTAAGGCATCAATACCCACTGTCGGGGCAATCATGACGGCGAGCATGGCCGGATAGATGCCGGCGCATCCGTTTTGGCCGATAGAAAGTCCAAATGAACCTGCTAAATTGGCAATCCCGTCCGATACGCCCAAGCGCTTTTGGGTGCTGATATTCAGGGGCAATGCGCCTGCGCTGGTCCGTGACGTAAAGGCAAAGGCAAGGACCGGAAATGCTTTTTTGACATAGGTGACGGGATTTAAACCATTCACTAAAAGCAGCAACAGATGAACAAGGAACATAGCAATCAATGCCACATAAGATGCAGTGACAAACTTGCCTAAGCTGAGGATCGCACTTAAGTCACTCGTAGCCACCGTTCGTGTCATAATGGCCAATACACCGTATGGTGTCAAGCGGATCACCATCTTCACGACACCCATGATGAGGGAATAGAGCACCTCGACGGCTGTGGCAAACAGATCAGCGTGCTCCGGCTGATTCCGTTTCAAGCCTAGATATGAAATACCCAAAATGATGCTAAAAATTACAACCGCAATGGTGGATGTAGGACGGGTCCCGGTCAAGTCCAAAAACGGATTGGATGGGATGAGGGCAACAATTTGTTGAGGAAGCGTCTGTCCTTCAATCTCGGCATAAGTTTCTTCCAGCTGAGCCCCCCGCTGGGCTTCTGACTCACCCTGTTCAATTTGAATTGCTTCCAGGTCAAAAACGACAGCTGCAGCGATACCGATAGCGGCGGCGATGGCGGTGGTTCCAACCAGAATGCCGATCACCAAGGTGCTAATTTTGCCTAAATGATTGGATAGTTTCAGTTTGGTAAAGGCCATCAAAATAGATATGAAAATTAAAGGCATGACGATCATTTGCAACAGGCGAATATAGCCAGTTCCCACAATATTAAACCAGTCCGTTGATGTAGCGATGATCTCTGACTGCGGCCCATATACATACTGGAGGCCAAAGCCAAAGATAAGGCCCAGAACAAGACTGGCAAAAACACGTTTGGAAAATGAAACCCTTTTGCTTTGCATCAGATATAGTGCAAAAATAAGAGCTATCATTATAACAACATTTAATATAACAAATAATGATGTCATATTCCTATCCTCCATCTGTAAAAATATCACTAAGATAATTTATCATATTATTCCAAGTTGTCAAGTGAGGATTAGTTGATTCCATTTTCTGCTAAGGGGTTTTGTTTGCCAATTAGCATGATCACAATGAAATTCAACATAAGAAAAAGAAAGTGGGAAGGACGCGGACAATCTTATTGAGAAACAACATCCCGGTCCACCCGAATGGCCTGCCGGGCTGCATTCAAGCCGGCATTATACCCTGTGGTAAAAGCGGCCGTAATGTTGTACCCGCCTGTGTAACCATGAATGTCCAGTATCTCCCCGCAAAAGAACAAGCCGTTCATCAACTTAGACTGCATGGTCTTAGGGTCGACCTCTTTCAGATTGACCCCTCCGCCTGTCACAAAAGCTTCTTCGATAGAGAGTGTGCCGTTGGCCTGCACCGGAAACCGTTTGATCAACTGAGCCAGCTCAGTGAGCTTCTTTTTGGGCAAATGGGCATACGTTAGATCCTCTTCAAGATCCCCTTTTCGCAGCAGGAGCGGAATCATCCGCTCGGGGATATTGCCTTTTAATACGTTTTTGATGGCTTTTTTCGGCTGTTTTGCAGCCAACTTGAGTATCTCTTCCGCAACTAGAGAGGCAGGTTTGTCCGGAAACAGATCAATGGTTAACAGGACCGTATGGATTGTTTCTTTCTTTAACAATTTAACAACGAATTGACTGCACCGCAGAGCAGCCGGTCCGGACAAGCCGAAATGGGTGAAGATCATATCCCCCTCATGCTCAATCACTTTTTTGCCCTTGGGGTTCCACACGCTAAGGGTAATATTGTGCAAAGACAGGCCTTGAAGCTCTTTGTTGCGGATAAAAGGCTCCTCTGATGTAATGGGCACTTCGGTGGGATACAGGTCCGTGATGGTGTGGCCGGCTTCTTGTGCCCAGGCGTAGCCATCTCCTGTTGAACCGGTGTAAGGAACCGATTTTCCGCCTGTGGCGATAATAACGGTGGAGGCTCCAATGATCTCTCCATTTTTCAATTCAACACCCTTGACATGATCCCCTTGATATAACACTCGCTTGACAGGGGCATTCACCCGTATCTCAACCCCTTGTTTGCGCACTTGACGGACCAAGGCATTGACCACGTCTTTGGCCTTATCTGAGACAGGAAACATGCGTCCGCGGTCTTCCTCTTTCAATTTAATACCCAGGCCTTCAAAGAAACGGATAATGTCCCGGTTATTGAACGTGGCCAAACAGCTGTACAAAAAGCGGCCGTTGCCAGGGATGTTTTTGATAATCTCCTCTATATCACCTGCGTTGGTCACATTGCAGCGTCCTCCTCCTGAAATGGCCAGCTTACGCCCCAATTTGCTTCCTTTATCTACCAGCAACACGTTGGCTCCTGCTTCGCTGGCGGCAATGCTGGCCATCAGACCAGAGGGGCCTCCGCCAATAATGATTACATCGTATGTCATCTCTGTGCTCCTTTTCAGATGGTGTCATCAATCGTATTGTAACACGGTGCCAAGCAAGAAGGCACGGTCTGTTTTTGATGACCGTGCCTTTCGCTGATAATGATTTCCAGGTTTTTGATCGTCAGGATTTTACGGTGTGCAGTTGATAGGCGGGACAGTCTTTCAATGCATCTTCATGTTTCATGAAGTAGTAACGGACACTGTCGATCAAGGCGTACCAACTGGCTTCAATAATGTTGGTGGAGACTCCAATGGTGCTCCATTTTTCCTTGCCATCAGAGGACTCAATCAGCACCCGTACTTTGGAGGCGGTGGCATCTGCTTCGTCTAAGACCCGCACTTTGTAATCGGACAGGTACATATTTTTTATTATGGGGAAAAACTCTTCCAATGCTTTACGCAGGGCATGGTCCAAGGCATTGACCGGTCCGTTTCCCTCAGCGGCGGTATGCACCACTTGGCCGTTGACAAGGAGTTTGATCACCGCTTCAGTGGTCAACGTTTCACTTCCTGTTTTCTCGACGAATACTTTGAAGTGATCAAGTGTAAAGTAATCCTTCAGTTCTCCCACTGCTTGTTTGACCAGGAGTTCTAACGAGGCTTCGGCAGCTTCATATTGATAGCCCTGGTGTTCCTTTTCCTTGATCGTGTTAATAATCTCTCTGGACCGGTTGCGGTGCTTGTCAAAGTCATAGTTCCACTCTTTAGCCTTATACAGAACATTGCTCTGGCCGGAAAGTTCAGAGACAAGTACTCGCCGTCTGTTGCCGACCGACTCTGGGGGAATATGCTCATAGGTTTCCGGATGCTTCAGTACGGCACTGACATGAATGCCACCTTTATGGGCAAAAGCGCTTTTACCAACAAAAGGTTGGTGGCTTGGGGGCACTTGGTTGGCCACTTCATGAACATAATTGGAAATGGAGGTCAAGGTGTTCAGATGTTCTTCCGGAATACAGTCATATCCCAGTTTCAGCTGCAAATTGGGAATAACTGAGATCAAATTGGCATTGCCGCACCGTTCTCCATAACCGTTAATGGTGCCCTGCACGTGACGAGCCCCGGCCCGGACAGCGGCTAATGTGTTGGCTACCGCCAGTTCTCCGTCATTGTGACAGTGGATACCAATGGGTACTAATAAGTGACTGGCCACCTCCCGGACAATGGCTTCGATCTCATGGGGTAATGAACCTCCGTTGGTGTCACACAGAGTGACACAATCGGCCCCAGCCGCTGCCGCAGCTTGCAGCGTTTTGAGGGCATAATCAGGGTTTCGTTTAAAACCGTCAAAGAAATGTTCAGCATCAAAAATCACTTCCAGTCCGTTTCCTTTTAAAAATTGGACCGATTCAGAAATCATGAAAAGGTTTTCATCCAGGGTGGTCTGCAAAGCTTCCGTCACATGAAAATCCCACGTTTTTCCAAAAATAGCAACCGTCTGTGCGCCGCTTTCTAATATTTTTTTCAAATTGGCATCATCAGCTGCAGCAATACCTGGCCTGCGCGTGCTGCCAAAGGCAGTGATTTTGGCATGAGACAGGTTCACATTTTTGACTGCTTCAAAAAAGGCCATATCTTTGGGGTTACTTCCCGGCCATCCGCCTTCGATGTAATCAATCCCCAGCTCATCCAGTTTACGTACGATTTTTAACTTATCTTCTACGGACAGGCTGATTCCCTCACCCTGTGTCCCGTCCCGTAAGGTTGTATCATAGAGATAAACTCGCTCAGCCAATGCTATACCTCCCACTCCTAAACATTCTCTCTACTCTAAGTTATTGTCAAAAAAATTAAATAATATTGTCTACAAGTATAGCACAGTCTTTAATCATTTTTAAAGTATTATTTTATGAAAAAACTACAGGGTTGAGCTTATCCACCCTGTCTATTTGATATTTGCTACCGCTCTCTTGATAAACTGCAGTTCGTCTTCAATTAGTCCGCAACTGGCACATTGGATGCGTTTGTCTGGCCCCTGATAAGGCAGATGAAAGGGATCAAGCTCGTTCAATTCATGTGCTTGACCTGTCTCTAAGTCCACCTTAATTGGTGTAACAACCTGCTCGATCACATTAAATCGGCTCCGAGCCTGACAAGAAGGACAACGATAGAATGGCATTCCTAATTTTTCCTCCCTCATCATCAAGTCTATTCTTTGGTTTAGTTTTCCTGATAGCCTTCCTTTTTATGCTTATCAGCGTAGTAAAGTAAAAATAAATTCTCATTAAAAAATAGTTCTTTTGCAGAGGGAGTTAATGTGATAAGATTATACACATCCGCTTTAATGCTTATACGCTTTATAGTACTAAAGTAAAATTATTAATGAGGGAGAGTTTACAGCATGATTAACACCAGAGAAGAATGGGGAACTCGACTTGGGTTTATGCTGGCTGCAGCGGGATCGGCCATCGGTTTAGGGAATATTTGGCGCTTCCCGTTTGTGGCGGGTGAGGGAGGAGGAGCCGCCTTCGTCCTTATTTATTTAGGATTTGTATTGCTCATTGGCTTGCCTCTGATGATTGGGGAAATTGCCATTGGACGCAAGGGGAGGGCCAATGCCATGGATAGTTATAGGGCCATTCGCCCCGAACAGCCATGGCATGTTACAGGGTTGTTGGGTATTGTCAGTAATTTTATGATCCTGTGTTTTTATTCAGTGGTTGCAGGATGGACATTATATTACTTTATTCTGGCCGCTACGGGCCGGTTATTAACGAGTACAAAATCCAATTATGGGGAAGCATTTGGCTCGTTTATCTCCCATCCATTTGCCCCAGTTATTTGGCAGTCATTACTGATGATCATTGTCAGCTTGATTGTGGCTAAAGGCGTTAAACAAGGAATTGAACGGTGGAATAATATTTTAATGCCTGTTTTGTTTGTGTTGCTCCTTGTCCTGGCTGTACGCAGTTTGACTTTATCTGGAGGTGGAGAAGGGCTGGCTTTCTTCTTAAGACCTGACTTTTCCAGTGTGACGTCTACTGTTGTTTTGGCTGCCCTGGGACAAGCCTTTTTCAGTCTAAGCTTGGCAACAGGGCTCTATGTCACCTATGGAAGTTACTGCCGGACCAATACTCATATTCCGGCGAATGCCGGGGGAATTGTTTTCCTTGATGTACTTGTTGCAGTAATCGCTGGTCTCATTATCTTTCCAGCAGTTTTTCATTTTGGGATTGACCCGGGACGGGGACCGGATTTGGTGTTTGTCACTTTTCCAGCTATTTTTTCCAATATGCCCCTGGGGGGATTGTTTGCTGCTCTGTTTTTCTTCTGTGTTTTCCTGGCTGCACTCACCTCTGCCATTTCACTTCTAGAGGTGGTTGTGGCTTATGTCCATGAACGTTGGGCATTGCGGCGCGTGACAGCCACATGGCTAGCAGGGCTGGTCGTTCTCCTGGTTGGTTTGCCATGTGCGCTGTCCTTCGGTCCTTGGGCCGATGCTACACTCCTTGACCGAACTGTTTTTGACTGGTTCGATTTCTTGGCTGCGTCTGTATTGTTGCCTTTTGCGGGTCTGCTGTTGGCGTTGTTTTTGGGCTGGGGCTGGAAACCGGAACAAGTCAAAGCAGAAGTGGAGCAGGAGGGTGTTCGCTTTCAAGTATTTCCGCTGTGGCGAATGCTCATCCGCTATGTCATTCCGGTGGCCTTGGTGATTATTTTTCTGCAGTCTATCGGTCTCATTTGACCGTTGACGATGATGCCGCCGTACACATGGAGGTTTTGGCCCGACATATATGATGAATCATTACTTGCTAGAAATCGTAGCAGGGGGCTGCTTCAGTCGGCTGGCCGTCCCCTTTAATGCATATGGGAGGTATACTTTATCACGCACAGCAAAAACTGAAGAAAAACGGCTGGTGCTGAGTCCGGCCTGTGAAAGGAGGGGGCACATGGGTGGCAAAAAAGGAGACCAAAAGCGGAAAAGGACACAGCAAATGAGGGTGGATGAGATGGAACACCCCGCTTTTACGAATGATCTGGAAGGGGACATTGAGTTTGAAGGGATTCCCGGCCGTCCGGGACAAGGGGAGAAGATCAAGCCCTTTGAAGTGGGGAAAAAAGATCAAGTATAAACAGAGCAGCTCCTTAACTAGAATGGCGGCCCTGTTCAGGTGATGAGCACCGGGACAGGGCCACATTGCTGCTCAGCAGCAGCTCTTTTATTGCACGTAGCTGTCTCTGTTGCTGCAACTGTTAAATTTATTCCTAATTACTCTATGATCCTCACTTGCACTTTCTGACGTCCCCATTGGCGGGCCTCACCTTCATCAGGGATGAAGACATCTATCAGCTCACCCTTGACCGCACCGCCGGTGTCTGCGGCAATGGCTCGTCCATAGCCTTCCACTTCGACGACAGAGCCCAAAGGAATCACACGGGGATCGACAGCAATAACTTTGGCATCTTTGTATTTGTTAAGATTGATACCCATGCGGGTGATGCCTGAACAACCTTGACAGTCGGCTGTATAAGCGGTACTTTCCACCGTCAATGTTTTACCTGCATGGGTTTTAGGATCAGATTGTTTATTCAGGGCAGTCCTGGTTTTGGGACCGGCAATCCCATCGACAGCCAGTCCGTTATCCTGTTGGAACTCTCGGACTGAACTGGCAGTCCCCGATCCGTAGATGCCATCAACCGCTTGCCTGTAATAGCCTAAATCTTTCAATTGGTGCTGAATGTAGGAAACATGTTTGCCCATATCACCGGGGCGGATCACTTGCAAGGACCGTTTTGTTTCAGACCCTACGATGCCATCCACTTGTAGACGGTACTTTTCCTGAAATTCGATGACCGCATCTTCTGTGATGGAACCAAAATAGCCGGTTGGGGTATGGTAAGGGAAAAGCCCCTTGGTCATCAGGTACTCTTGAACTTTTTTTACATCCTCGTGCCACATACCCTTCTGCAAGGTCTGATTTCCGAACGAAGCATGACTTGTCACAGGTATGGCTACCAAGACAAGGGCCGTGGCCAAGAATGCAGACACGATGAGTCTCATGGTGAATCTTTTAAAACCTCCCTTAAATGATGCTAGATTTGGTGCTGCCTATACATCCTTCGAGAAAAATATCAGGAAGCTTGACGTCTTCAGCAAAAATGAATCCACAGCCCTACGGTAAATCCAGTAAAATGAAACAGTGTGATAAAATGATAAAAGATTCATAGATTCGGGAGGATGTTAGTTATGAAGCAGAAAATGAAGCGTTATACATATTTGTTTGTCCTTGTTCTTGCTGGCTTAGTGGTCATGCTGGTGGATCATGACACGGATCCGGTTCTTGAACGGTTTGAAGGTAACATGATCGCCCATTTTATCGATGTGGATCAGGGTGACGCAACTTTGTTAGAGGGGCCTGATTTTACTGTGCTGATTGATGCCGGGCGTCATGACCGGGATGACGTTGTCCCATATTTAAAATCTGTGGGAGTGGAGTATATTGATTTGATAATCGGCACCCATCCACATGCCGACCACATTGGCCAGTTGGACCGGGTACTGGCTGAATTTCCCGTTCAGGAAGTATGGATGAGTGGGGATACGCACAGCACACGGACATTTGAGCGGGCAGTGGAAGCTATTTTACAGTCAGATGCGACTTACTATGAGCCCCGTGCGGGGGAAACATTTGAGATCGGCTCACTCCGGATTGAAGTGGTTCATCCTGAAACATTGACGGGCGACTTGGACGAGGGATCGATCAGTATTCGGGCGGTCTATGGCGAGGTGGCCCTTCTGTTTACCGGTGATGCCGGACAAGCATCAGAGCAGGAGATGATCGCCAGAGGGCATCAACTTCAGGCTGATATTTTTCAGCTTGGCCACCACGGCTCCAGCACTTCCAATGGGGAAGAATTTCTGCAGGCGGTAAAGCCCAAGGTGGCCATTTATTCGGCGGGACAAGATAATTCTTATGGGCATCCACACAGGGAAGTGGTTCAACTCATCTCTTCATTGAATATCCCCTTGTACGGAACGGCGGAACATGGCACCATCTGGGTTATCACTGATGGTGCTGAGTTCAGTGTCGACTATGAGAGGAGGTGATTTGATGGACGACCATAAGGTAAAAGCAGTTGTGGACCGCATTGAGGACAGGTATGTAGTTTTACTGATGGGTGAAGAGGAGAAAGAACTGCACGTTCCCCTGGAGCAGGTGCCTGGGGAACTGCAAGAGGGGGAATGGGTGATTGCCACTTTGAGTGCTCAGCAAGAGGTGATCAGTTTAAAAACAGATAAGGAAGAGACCGAGAAAATAGGAACAAGGATCCAGGAAAAGGTAAAACATTTGAAGCAACGGATGGCCAGCCGCTTTAAAAAATAAGGACTATGCCCTCACTTCCTCTGTCTGAAAGCAGCATTAAGTTGCCCCCTTAACATTTCCCGGCGCAATTCTTCTTGATTTTTCTGTTTTTCCATGCGGCGAATCTCATAGGTCTGCAAACCATCTTCCATTTTTTCTGCAATATCCATCAAACGTTCCACGTCGAGAAACGAATACTTGCGTGTCCCACCCGCCGACCGCTCGGGGAAGATCAGTTTCCTTTCTTCATAATAACGAATTTGGCGGGGGGATAACCCTGTTAATTCACTGACGATGCCAATGGGCATCACTTTTTTTGTTTTATAGGACATGTTGTCTCACCTCTGAATCAGCTCTATTTCAGTTTATGTTTATGATAGCAAAAAAAGGAGGGAGGACGTACTATTTTTGTCAGAAAATCTAACAAAAACTTTGTCACAAAACCCCGCTGAAGCAAGTGGATTAAGAATAAATAAAAAAATGTGTAAGGTAAACTTACACAAAAAATCTATACCTATTATTTAAATTAAAGTAGGGACAAATATTTTATGAAGATCAGGATACATCTTCTCATCTCTTAGTGAGACTAATATTGCCGCAGTCGACCAACCTGCCGCCTGTAGTCCCAGTTGAAAGAACCATTCCGAGAATGGGCCTTTTCGTTGGCGAAATAAAAACTAGAGGAACGAAGTAACATAAAATATGGTTGCTGAAAGGATCTTAAGCACATCATCGCTTTTCAATAGCTACTAAGAACGGGGGATTATTTTGCTGGTTAATAAACTGGTACTTTAGGACATGGTACTGCTTCTGGTCCCACTGGCCAAGTTCGGCAAGCAAAATATCCCGTTCTAATTTACCTTCAGCATGGCCGCTGTAGATGACGAGGGTGATCAAGCCCCCGGGCTTAAGATAACGGGCTAAAGTATGCAAAGCAGTCAGTGTCGTTTCCGGCTTGGTGACCACTGTTTTGTCACTGCCAGGGAGGTAGCCTAGATTGAACATGGCTGCGCTCAGCGGCTGATCATGGCAGTTCAGTTCTTCTTCCACAGTTTCGTGCCCTTTATGTAAAAGCTGGACTTGAGAGAGGCAGTGAGCCTCTTTCAAGCGTTTTCTGGTGTTTTCCAGCGCTTCTTGTTGCACGTCATAAGCGAGCACTTTTCCTGTGGAACCCACAAGCCGGGCCAAGAATAGTGTATCATGGCCATTGCCCATGGTGGCATCGACCACCAGATCCCCCGGCCCCGCCACCTGTTCAATCAGGGTATGGGTAAAAGGTAAGATACTTGGGATGTTCATTTTTGTACCACCTTCTTCTGCTCCAGGCGGATAGCCGGGTTCCATAACTTGCCTTGCCAGGTGTTACGATTCTTCAATTCCCGATCGATGCTATTAAGCACATCCCACTTATTCACACTCCACATGGGGCCGATTAACAGATCACCTGGCCCATCTCCGGTAACACGGTGAATAATGAGTTCCGGGGGCATCATTTCCAACGTTTTAACCACCAGGTTAACATATTGGTCCTTTTCCAGGAATTGGAGCAGTCCTTGCTCATATTGGCGGACCATCGGCGTAAACTTCAGCACATGCAGCAGGTGAATTTTCAATCCCTGGATATCCAGCTTGGACACTTCCCGGGCGGTCTCCAGCATCATTTCATCGGTTTCCTGGGGCAAACCGTAAATAATGTGGCAGCATACCCGGATGTTGTGTTGGCGCAGTTTCTCCACACCTTCCACATAACATTTGTAATCATGCCCCCGGTTAATGAGCTCACCGGTCTTGTTGTGCACGGTTTGCAAGCCCAGTTCAACCCACAGGTAGGTACGTTCATTCAATTCAGCCAAAAGTGCCACCACATCATCGGGCAAACAGTCCGGCCGGGTGGCAATGGACAAGCCTACCACCCCATCCTGTTCCAAGATGGCCTCATACATGTCTCTTAGTTCTTCGGCAGGAGCGTAGGTATTGGTGTAGGCTTGAAAGTAGCCGATATATTTAGCTTCTGGCCATTTTTTGTGCATATTGGTCTTCACCTTTTCAAATTGGGTGAGCAGATCGTCCCGGCGGTCACCGGCAAAATCACCAGAACCACGGGCACTGCAGAACGTACAGCCGCCAGTGGCTACTTTGCCGTCCCGGTTGGGACAGGTAAAGCCGGCATCCAAAGATACTTTAAACACCTTTTGTCCAAACGTTTGGCGCAGGTGATAGTTCCATGTATGATAACGCTTATCTCCCCACAGGCGGGGAGTTTCGTTGCTCGTATTGTGATGATGTGTTGTGGTCAGAGTATGGGATTGTGACATCAAGACAACTCCTTTCCTTCATCATATTGTACAATATAATTGGTTCGTGTACAGAATTAGAAGAGAGGTAGCTGAAAGGAGTGCCATGAGATGAAATTTATTACTTTTCTGACCACTGACAACGAGCAAAAATGGGGAATTGTGCATAACAGTGACACCGTTGTGGACGGAACAGGAAGCGGTTATGCCCGGCTGTTGGATGTCATCCGAGGGGGAGATCCAGCCTTAGCAGAAGTGAAGGAATGGTTTAAACAAGGGGATGCCAAGACGTATGCATGGGATGAGGTGAAGATCTTACCACCCATAAAACCGCCTAAAAATGTGATCTGTGTAGGCAAAAATTATGCTGAACACGCTTTGGAGATGTCCAATCAGGACCCTGGTGCCATTCCAAAATATCCTGTGTTTTTTACCAAACCACATACTTCATTAATCGGACAAGGGTCTAGTATTGATTCCCATCCTCACATTACCGAACAGCTCGATTACGAAGGCGAATTGGCGGTTGTGATAGGAAAATGGGGCAAAAATATACCAGCGTCCGAAGCTTTGGAGTATGTTTTTGGCTATTCTATTTTAAACGATATCACAGCCCGGGATTTACAAAGCAGGCATAAGCAATTCTTTAAAGGCAAGTCTTTGGATACCTTTGCACCCTTTGGGCCTGTCATTGTCCACAAATCACTGATCGAAGACCCGCAGCAGCTGAACATCACAACCATTGTAAATGGGGAAGTGCGTCAAAACAGTTCAACTCAGGATATGATTTTCCCGGTTGCTGAGCTGATTGAATCGATTTCGGCCGGCATGACCCTTGAGCCGGGGGACGTGATTGCTACCGGAACTCCAAGCGGTGTCGGCAAGGGATTTAACCCTCCCAAATTACTTAAAGCAGGAGATGAGGTATCCATTACCATAGAGCCTATAGGTACCCTAACCAACCGAGTGGAATAAAATGTCTATTTTAAATCATCCTGAATGGGGCTGAAGCTGCTTCCAGCTTCAATCATCTGTTCAAAAGTGAGTCCGTCCTTCACCTTGCCGTTCTCGGTTACCATGATAAAGTCGTTGTCTCCAGTATGGGTGTGTCGGTAAAAACGGGCTATTTGAATGGGATTGCCATTTTCTTTGGTGTAGCAAGCACCGACCAATTCAAGCAGGTGACTTTCGCCTGCCTTTAACATTACTTCTTCCTGCACCGGATAGTGAAGCCAGTAAAACATGTAGTTGCGCTGTTGCAGTTCGTCATGCAACTGCTCGGCAGCTGGCAATTGATCCACATATTGTTCAAACGAACGGTCATACAAGCAATGATAGGCGTTCATCCAGACCGGTTCCATTGCAATCCCCTTTCTTGTTTGCAGTTTACTTTTTAATATGGCTGCTCTCTTTGCATTTATGCGCGAGGCAAGGGGGAAAGCGTGAATGTGGAAGGTTCTGGATCAGCCGAAAATCTGTGTATTTCCCGGTTAAAAGGACAAATTAATATTTGCCATCAGGAAAAAAATGCACTACAATAAAATTTAGATCGCACTCTTTCTTATCGTTAAGATAAGATTGTGGTATTTAAACGTATGTTATATTGGAGGAGGGGTTTTTCATGCCAAAATATACGATTGTAGACAAAGAGACATGTATTGCCTGTGGGGCCTGCGGAGCGGCTGCGCCGGATATCTTCGACTATGACGATGAAGGATTGGCCGAAAACATCCTTGATGAAAACACAGGAACGGTTGAAATTCCCGATGTATTAGAAGAAGATCTGGAAGATGCTTTCGAAGGCTGCCCGACTGACTCCATTAAAGTAGCTGAACAACCGTTTGACGGTGATCCCAACAAGTTTGAGTAAGTCATTGACAGCGCCTAGTTTTTGGTATGAGAAAAAGCTCCCAATGAACCGGGAGCTTTTTACGCCCTTGCAAATTAATTATTCTCCCCAGGGAGAGTAGACGCCTTCCAAACGTCTGACCCGGCGGTCCAAACTGTCAACTCTGCGCATCAGACGGTCAACTTCTGATTCAAGCCGGCGTACACGCCGGGGAAGGTCACCGTCGGGGACCCAGGGGACTCCGGGAATACCAGGAAAAAATTGTGGTTGCTGACCGACAGGGGGTTGCTGTTGGCGGATCTCCTCTCCATGAGCGTGGGGATGGCCAGGAAACGGACGATGCATGGTATCTCCTCCAATGTGTGAATGTGTATTCGACATCAGTCTATGGTGATATACCACAATTGGTTTGGACGTCTATCCTGATCAACCTTGATAATCATTTAAAATGGGTAGACGACTAAAGGGGGGCAGAAGGCTCCCCCCATTTTTTTGTGCTAATTTCCAGTTTTATCTGCCTGTTGCGCTTACAGTGAATATTTATCCACCACAAGCGCCAAAGCGCCATCACCCGTCACATTGCAAGCCGTACCAAAGCTGTCCTGGGCCATATATAAGGCGATCATCAATCCCAAGGCAGCTTCGTCAAAGCCCAGCATGGTACTTAACAGGCCCAGTGCAGCCATCACGGCCCCGCCGGGAACACCGGGGGCTGCGATCATGATCACCCCAAGCATCATAATAAAAGGCAGCATGGTGCCCAGAGTGGGCAAGCCCAGACCACTTGACAGCATCATCACAGCGACTGAACAAAGGACAAGAGTAATGGTGCTGCCAGATAAATGGATCGTGGCAGATAACGGAATAGCAAAGTCAGCCACATGTTCTTTTACTTTGTTTTCCTTGGCCTGACGCAACGTCACTGGGATCGTCGCCGCACTGGACATGGTTCCAATGGCCGTAAAATAAGCAGGAAGCATGGTTTTGAGAGCGCGGAAAGGATTCCGGCCAGTCAGTGTCCCTGCTACTGTATACAGAATCAGCAGCCAGACCCAGTGGGTGAGGACAGCCAGCAGCAACACAATGCCGAATGCCCGTAATGTGTGGAAAACGGATCCTTCCGCTGCCAGATCAACAAACACCCCGGCAATGTACAGCGGAAGCAGGGGGATAATGATGCGTTTAATCAGCAGTTCGACGATATTTTTTCCTTGATCGAAAAACTGTTTAAGAACAGGGCTTTCTACTCTGGTCATGCCAATGCCAAATACAAAAGCGGTAATCAAGGCGGTCATGACACCTACAATTGGCTCAATCGTCAGTTCAAACAAGGGTTCAAGGCCTGCACCCTCCTCACCATGCTGTCCCCCTGAACCTGTCAACAGAGGGATAACAGTCATGGCCACCACGAAAGCCAAAATCCCTGCCAATAGGGTGGACGAATAGGCAAGTCCTGACGTGAGACCCAACATTTTCCCTGATTGTTTTCCCAGTCCAGATATACCGCTGGCAATAAAGAAGACAATGATAAGCGGGATGATAAAGCCAATAAATTGGCCAAAAATAACCTTAAAAGTAACAAACATTCTGGACAAAAACTCCGGCGCATACAAACCAATCAGCATCCCACCGATAATCCCCGCTAACAGCTTGACAATTAATCTCATGTTGTCCCTCCTTCGCTTTTTTACAGGATGACAATGCTATGTCTTATTTAAACATTTAGGTACGCTTAATGCAAAAAATAACAAAGCCAAGCATGACGGCTTTGATGGGAACAGGGCAATTTTACTATACATCAAACATAGTTAGTGTGCCAAAACTGGGAAGGATAGTTCTTTTAATGATAAGGAGGGACAATGATGGGACGCATTACATTGAGACCTGAGCTGATGACACCTGGCGGCCAGGCTGCCAGCATTATGCTGGATGACTGCTATGTGGGTTCATTTATCATGGTATATCGCGAGAATGATGCCTTGTGGGGCATGATCCAGCTGGATGAAGAGATGCTGGAACCGGATGAAAAAGGAGAAATCGACCTGTTCATGCATGAGCATATTGAGGATTTGATTGAAGCCCTGCAGGTCGAGGAATGCATGATCACCTCCACCTACAGTGATTTTGATTATGTCATCTCCACTGATGATATTGTGGAAGAGGTATTGGATGAGGAAGAATGGGTCGAAGAAGCAGAGCAAGCACAGGAGTTTCATTTGAGTGTGATGCGTGAAACCCGCCATCGTGTCGAGTATCAGATTCATGACGAAAATCATGACTTGGCTGCCGAAGCCGTGGTCTATATGTCACGGGATCATGTGACCGGAGAAGTGCTGTGGGACTATGAACCGACGGATACCGAGATTGATACAGTGGCCCGGCTGATTGTGTCCGACTTTGATCCCGAAGAGGTGGAAAGCTTTGCTTTTGTGATGTATGTGGATGGGGAAGAGATTGCCGCTATCGAGCTGACCCGTGAGGATCTGATTGAGGAAGGGATGGAAGAAGAGGAGGTTTACCTCGACATTGACCATGTTGAGGACTATGCACTCACTTTTGACCTGATCAGGGAAGATAACGATCTGTTGATCTATGATATTTATGAGGAAACGGAGGGGGAGAGTATCTGTCTGGGGACGGCCACGGCAGATCTTAGCAATGACGAAGTCACCGTTTTGGTTGAGTTTGACAACCCAAGGGACAGGCGTCTGCGGGAACAAATCGCTTATCACCTGATTGATGAACTGGAAGAAGAAGCCTATTTTGACACAGTCACCATTACGATGCAATATGACAATGATGTCATTGATGAATACCATTTTGACTACAACGATCAGCCGGAGCATGGCTTGCCAGCCGGCTTAAACACTAGAGACGGGGCAGAAACACGTGTTTACAGCTAGTCGTCTTCATACTGACGCTGTTCCTGTTCAGGGGCTGAATCCTCAGGGATTCAGCTTTTTTTCTGTTTCCAAAATAGAGTATACTAGTGAAAGAAGCATGAAGCAGACCGAATATAGAACAGCACTGGAAAGAGGGAACACGGTATGGCATTACCTCCTTTGTTTAAGCAGCGGATGCAGCATTTTTTGGGTAGGGAAGCGGAGGCGTTTTTTCAGTCGTATGAACAGGAACGACATTACGGGTTGCGTATCAATACGTTAAAATGGACGGTTGAGGAAGCCCGGCAGGCCTTACCTTTTCACCTGACCCCCATTCCTTGGGTGCCAGAGGGTTTTTATTACAGAGAGCAAGAGAGGCCGGCCAAACATCCTTATTATCATGCGGGATTGTACTACATTCAGGAGCCGAGTGCCATGGCTCCGGCGGCAATGATTCCCATCGAACCGGGTGACAGAGTGCTTGATTTGTGTGCGGCTCCTGGCGGGAAGTCCACTCAGATTGCTGCCCGCCTGGCCGGACAGGGGATTTTGGTCAGCAATGACATCAGTGCAGAACGGATTAAAGCGCTGGTTAAAAATCTGGAACTGTTTGGGGTTCGTAATGCCATAGTGACAAATGAAACCCCGGAACGTCTGGCTGATGTGTTTGGTGCCTATTTTGACAAGATTATCATAGATGCGCCCTGTTCCGGGGAAGGCATGTTCCGTAAGAACCCGGAAATGGTGAAAAGCTGGGAAACTCATAACATTGAATCCTGTGCGGTTATGCAACGGGACATTTTGTACCAGGCGGCCCGCATGCTGAAGCCAGGCGGCTTAATGCTGTATTCTACTTGCACCTTTGCCCCGGAAGAAAATGAGGCTCAGATCGGCCGTTTTCTCTCCCGCTATCCCCAGTTTGAAGTGGAGGATTTGACCATGGTCTCCGGTTTTCAACCAGGAAGACCGGAGTGGGTCAGTCAAGACGAATTACCCGGGAATATCAAAGAGCAGCTGGCAAGAACGGCCAGATTGTGGCCCCATCATGTGCGGGGAGAAGGGCACTTTTTGGCCTTATTGCGCAAAACGGACGGGGAGCCAGAAATGTATCAATCTGAGCAAGCAACCCCTGTTCCAGAAAAGGTATTGCAGGATTTCAGGCAGTTTGAAAAGGATGTATGTGTGAGGCCATTTGAAGAGATGATGGACGGCAGGCTGGTCTCTTTTAAACAGCATTTGTATGTCAAACCTGAAGGGCTGCCTTCCCTGCAAGGATTAAGAGTGGTCAAATCGGGCTGGTACTTGGGTGAAATAAAGAAGAACCGCTTTGTCCCCAGCCAGGCTTTGGCGATGGGCTTAGAAATGGCGGATGTGATTAAAACAGTGTCCTTATCTGTGGAGGATGAAACCTTGCTGCGCTATTTGAAAGGTGAGACACTCTCCTTACAGGGAGAGAAGGGTTGGAAACTGGTTTGTGTGGACCGTTTTCCGCTGGGCTGGGGCAAGCAGGTTCAGGGCATTCTGAAAAATGCTTATCCTCCAGCCTGGCGCTGGTTGACCTAGGAGGTGAAAACATGCGGTTGGATAAATTGCTGGCCAATATGGGCTATGGCAGCCGAAAAGAGGTCAAAAAATGGCTGAAAGCCGGTGTTGTCACCGTTAACGGCAGCGTGGTGCAAGATGGCAAAACACAGGTTGATCCAGACACTGATCATGTTCAGTTCCAAGGGGTCACGGTGGAATACCGGCCGTATATCTACTTAATGCTCAACAAACCCCAAGGCGTCATCTCCGCCACGGAAGATGCGTCCCATACCACTGTGCTGGATCTTTTAGACCCGGAATATTTGATTTATGATCTGTTTCCGGTCGGGCGGTTGGACAAGGATACGGAGGGACTGCTGCTCTTGACCAATGACGGCAAGTTAAGCCATGCCCTGTTATCTCCCAGACGTCACGTGCCTAAAGTGTATTATGCCGAGATAGAGGGCATAGTGACGGATGAAGACGTGGACGCTTTCAAATCGGGTGTGACCCTCGACGACGGGTACCATACGCTGCCGGCTGAATTGCATATTATCGACAGCGGTGAACAATCCAGGGTGGAGCTGACCATTGTGGAAGGCAAGTTTCATCAGGTTAAGCGCATGTTTGAGGCTGTGGGCAAACGTGTGATTTATCTCAAACGGACCAAGATGGGTCCCTTAGCACTGGATGCACATTTAGAGCCGGGGGAGTACCGTGAATTAACTGAGGAGGAAGTTCAGCTTTTACAGGGGTGATGAAAGTATGGCACAGCATTTAATTCAGACCTTGGTTGAATGGCTGCAAGAGGCACAGCACACTGTAGTTTTAACGGGAGCCGGCATGAGCACGGAATCAGGATTGCCGGATTTTCGTTCCAACCAAGGGCTGTGGTACGGGCGTGATCCACAGGAGATTGCCAGTGTTCATGCCATCAGACATAACCGGGAAGATTTTGTTGATTTTTATCGCTGGAGGATTAAAGAGGTGGATAAGTACCAGCCCCATGCCGGGCATCATGTGTTGACACGTTGGCAGCGCCAAGGATTTGTGCAGCGGATTATCACTCAAAATGTGGATGGCTTCCACCACCAGGCAGCCAGCCACGATGTGATTGAACTGCACGGCTCGTTGCGCGAATTATATTGCATGGACTGCGGGCACAGAACCGATGCCAAACGTTACTTGCAGGACAAGGGAGAAGTTTGCCCCCGATGTGGCGGATTTTTAAGACCTGATATTGTCTTGTTTGGTGAAATGCTGGACACACAGGCGATTGAAGCAGCATTTGACGAGGCGCGCCAAGCGGAGTTGTTTATTGTGCTTGGTTCCAGCCTGCAGGTGTCTCCGGCTAATATGCTGCCCATGGAAGCAAAAGACGCGGGAGCGAAGCTGGCCATTGTTAATCTGCATGACACGTTATTAGACCCTCAGGCTGATCTGTTGATTGAGGGCAAGGTGGGTGACGTGCTCCGTCAGACAGATGAATGGCTGAACAAAGACGAGGCATAGGCACTTGCAGCTGGTTGTTTATCTAATTTTTGGGTGTACAACCCAAGTTGTATGATTGACTAGGACAAAGGGTGAGGGGCTAACATACAACTATAGTGATCACACATTTAAAGGAGGTACATGGTCACTATGGAGAAACTGCCCAAAAAAGGGTACCACCCCCCAAAGAGCATGCGGCCCCATATGGCAGGGTTCATGAGTCCTTCAATGTTTGCGCCAGGACCAGGAGCTGGAAGGATGGGTCCGTACATGGCACCTTATCCTCCTGGCGTTCCGACACGTGTAGCACCGACCCGGCGTGTGGTGCATCCGACGCGTTATCTTGAACGGCATCGCGTGATTCGTTATCCCATCAAGCATGTTTATCCTACTCATGTGCATCATGTGACCCACCATGTTTGCGAGCATTATTGCTGTGACACTTTCAGCGAGAGTTATCAGGACTGCTATCATAATGTGAATGTGAACTGCGGTCCGCGCGGTCCCCGTCCATTTTACGGGTAAAGAGGGGAAGAACGGAAGCAATACTGGATCAAAAGGAAGTTGTCAAGGGAGCGAACAAGATGACGCTCCCTTTTTTATGGTATAATGATTTTTTAGGGAAAAAGATGGAGTGGAGAAAGGCGGAGGTTCTATGAAAATTAAATTACTGGCCATTGATGTGGACGGCACCTTGCTGCACGATGATCATGGGTTAAGTGAACGTACACAAGAAGCCATTTTTAAGATAAAAGAAAAAGGAGTCAAAGTGGTTCTAGCCACTGGACGGGGGCCCCGCTCCTGTGATCCTTTAATTGAAGTATTACAGCTAACGGACCCTATTATTACCCATAACGGGGCTGTCATTTATAATCCTGTCCACAACACTGCAGAGCAACAAGTGGGCTTTAAGGCTAAAGAGCTTTTGCCTATTGTCAGTTATTGCCGGAGCCGGAACGTTCATTTTGATATCAATACGGCCTTTGATATGTATGTTGAACAGTTAAGAGAAGAGTTTCTTCCGCTTTACAAACAGTTTTTTGTGGAGCCGGTGGTTGTGGATGATATTTGTTCCTTGACTGACCCTATCGTAAAGCTGACACTTACTGATCAGCCGTACCGGCTAGATCAGGTGATGAAGGAGATCATGCCCCGCTTCCCAGACTGGAGTATTATCCGCAGCGGGGAAACGTTTATTGATGTCATTCATCCCCAGGCCACCAAAGCCAATGCATTGCGTTACCTTTTACAGCAATTTAGAATTAGTGCTGATGAGGTGCTGGCTTTTGGTAATTATTACAATGATCTGGAAATGTTACAACTGGCCGGGACAGGGGTTGCGATGGGCAACGCTCCTCGTGAAGTGAAGCAGCTGGCCGATGTCGTTACCCGGACCAACAACGAAGATGGGGTGGCTCATGTCATTGAAAACATGTTGGGGGATAAACTGGTTGTCTGAAGTTCGGCTGACCAAAAGTTCAGCACATGTCACACTTCTGGGCTAAGGCACATAAGCTAACATCGAATCAATGAAGGAAGGTGACTGTGTTGAACTATGCTCATCAAAGTGTGTTTGAACACCGTTTCTGGTTACAGGTGCTTGGAGATCATGCCCGTTTCATCTTTGACACGTTGTCTCCGGGAGAATCTGAGCTTATCAAGCAGGCTCAGTCTTTTATCCATGCTTTTGACTCTCTATTAGCAGAAGCACAGCAGATGGGGGAACAGTCGGCCAATCAGTGGCAGCATTTGGCCTATCGTGTTTATCCATTGACGGAGCAATTTCGAAATTATAAACTGGATTTGATTAGCAGACATTTGGATTGTCAGGTCAAGATTGCGCTTCCACCTAGTTTTATCAACCATATGGTCAATGAACTGGAGGAATATATACGCATCTTGTCTCATCTGATGCGGGGAGAGGTTCCACCAAAGCTGCATCCTGTTCATCATCATCGGCTTTGGCTCCTGGATGCTGCGGGTCATGCCGCCGGGGTGAAAGGTGAGCTGGACCCGGTGGAGTCCAAATGGGTGAAAACAGCAGAGAAGTTTGAGAAAACGTTTAAGGATTTTTATATCAAAGCGCAGGAAATGGCTGGTTTTATCAGAGCCCGGCAGGATCTTTTTCCCTCACTGCAAGCCTTTAACAAGGAGACATCCCTTGAAATCACCTTATTCTATAATTTCTTGGAAGAGTTAAAAGAGATGCGTTTGGATTGCCGCCGGCTGGGCACTTTGATGCCGCTCATGGCCGATCATATGGCCAGGGAAGAGTGCTATTATTTGCTTAAATTACATGAGGTGGATCCGGACAACGTGCAGAAGACCGTATGTGATCCGACCAGGCCTCGCGTGGAAAGTTAATTAAACATCATCAATAGAAAGCGGGTTGTTATGTACGCAGTTCATATCAGCTTCTATTTTTTATTCGTCTTTTTTGGTTTTGGAGCTCTGTTTCCCATGCTGGGGCTTCATTTTGAAGCAGTGGGTCTCAGCGGGGGACAGATTGGCATGCTCATGTCTGTGGCACCCATCGTGGCCATTCTTGTCCAACCCTTGTGGGGTATGATCTGCGACCGGACTCAAAAACCGAAGCAGGTGCTCACTCTGACAACGTTGTTAACGGGGATGGCAGCCCTCCTTTTTTTAGTAACAGAATGGTACTTGATGTTAATTGTGATCGTGGCGCTGTTGTCTTTTTTCCAAAGTGCTATCGTCCCTGTTTCTGACAGCCTGGCCATGAACTATGTTAAGCGGCATGGGGGAGAATATGGTTCGCTCAGGCTGTGGGGGGCTGTGGGCTTTGCCTTTGCCGTGTGGGTGTCGGGGATGATGATTGAATTGACCTCGACCCGCATCATATTTTACATATTTGCCGGGGTACTAGTACTGGCCACCTGGTTTGCCAGCCGCATGCCTGAAGAAGGGCAGAGCTTGCAAGCGGATATCCGCTCTGGCCTGGCTAAGCTGATCAAACTCCCTCAATATGTGATTTTTCTGATGTGCACCTTTCTTATTTTTGGAACGATGAATGCCAACAATTTTTATTTCAGCCTCTATTATCTTTCTATTGGAGGATCGGTTGCAGGGGCAGGGTTGGTCTTTTTGTTCGCCGCTGGCAGTGAGGCGCCGTTTATGAAAATAGCGGGCAAGATGATGCAGCGCTACGGAGTGATGCTGCTCCTGATCGTGGCTGCTGTCCTTTCCGGGGTGCGTTGGCTGCTGTTTTATTTTGAACCGAGCACCTGGGTGGTGCTGGCGGTGTCCATTTTGCAGGGGATTTCGATTGGCTTTTTTATTCCTTGTGCGGTTCACATGGTTCGGGAATTGGCTCCCGACGATGTGAAAGTGACGGCGATGTCCATTTATGCCTCAGTGGGAAATGGCCTAGGGACCATGTTTTGTACATTTGTCGGGGGATTTATCTATGAGTATTTTTCCATCGTCCACACTTATCTTTTTTTCGCTGTGGCCACACTGGTTGGTGTTGGGCTGTTGGTGTTGATCAGGGTCAAATGGTTACATGAACAATCGGGAGCAGTATGAGAGTAAAAAGGGAGCCTGACACAAGGCTTCCTTTTTGTCGGTATACAGGATGTGATTCAATTGTGAGATTAAATCGCAAGGAAACAGAAATTCGGAGATGTCACATCTCCGAATTAAAATTTTTCATTCAAATGATCACCAACGCTGACCTCGGGAGGGCGGAAGATCGGCCGTTTCAAAGGGACCGGGCCAATCCAGCATGCCTTGGGCATAGTTGGCACATTTTTTAAAGCCTTGCTCTTGCAGGAATTTACACACCATATGACTGCGGTTGCCACTGCGGCAAACGACCACATATTCTTTGCTACGATCCAGCTCCTCCTCATAACGCTCAATAAACTCACTGGTGGGCAAAAGTTGAATGCCCGGAATATGACCCGCATTATACTCATGGTTTTCACGAACGTCTAGTAAGACAACGTTTTTGGGTTTGGTTTGAAAGATTTCCATTACTTCTTCCGTATCCAGCTGCATAACACCATCATATTCGTAGCCCAAGGGGGATCCTCCTTTTTTACACAAAGATCATGATTCAAAATCAAACACATCGCTGGACAGGTAACGTTCGCCTGTATCAGGTGCGATACAAACCACTGTTTTACCTTTACCCAAACGCTTGGCGGCTTTAAGTGCCGCAAAAACGGAGGCACCGGAAGAAGGACCAACCAAAATCCCTTCCTTGCGGGCCAGGTCTCTTGTCACTTGGTAAGCTTCCTCATCAGTACACAAAATGATTTCATCATAGACATCCTGGTTAAGGATCTCGGGGATAAATCCCGGGCTGGTACCGACCAGCTTATGCGGACCAGGTTTTCCACCTGATAAGACAGGAGACCCAGAAGGTTCGACAACAAAGACCTTTAAACCAGGATAGTGTGCTTTTAAAATTTCACCCGTGCCAGTAATGGTTCCGCCTGTGCCGGCAGTGGAGACAAAAGCATCCAGGTGTGCAATCCCAACCGAATTCATCTGTTCAATAATCTCCTGGGCAGTCGTTTTGCGGTGCATGTCCGGGTTAGCCTGGTTCTGAAATTGCTGGGGCATGAAACTGTTAGGGATTTTCTCCAGCAGTTCATAGGCTTTTTCAATGGCACCAGGCATTTTTTTCTCACCCGGGGTTAAAACCACTTCAGCCCCGTAAGCTTTGAGCAAATTGATCCGTTCCTGGGTCATGGTATCAGGCATGACCAGAATAGCCTTGTATCCTCTGGCTGCTGCGTTCATGGCAATGCCAATACCTGTATTGCCTGATGTGGGTTCAATAATGGTGGCACCTGGTTTGAGCAGTCCTTGTTTTTCAGCCTCCACGATCATATTAAAAGCAGCCCGGTCTTTGACGCTACCGCTTGGATTAAACATCTCCAATTTAACATAAACGGTTGCATCGTTATTGCCGGTCAGCCTGTTCAAGCGAACCAGAGGTGTATCACCGATCAGTTCTGCAACATTATTCACTACTCGTGTCATGGTTTCACTCCTTAACAGCATCTAATTACAAGTATCTTTATAGGAATTATACCACAAATAAATCAGCATAAAAAGTAAGTTGTTTTGAAACTTTTTAGGCGTGATTTACGTCTAATCCTATAGAAGGAAGATTTTGACCAGAAACAAGCATGTCTATTGTACTTGTAAAAAGCAGGATGTAAAATGGTAGACAAGATTAAGCAATGGAGGGAGGGGAGCGACGATGTATAATCAACAAAAAGTGATGTTGGTCTCAATATGTTGCCTGTTAGCCTTAGCAGGATGCCAATGGTTTGCCGGCGAACCGAACGAGCCTGCCCCTCCGGATGAGAATGGTCATGAGCCCGAACATACACCTGCTCCGTCCCCTCCTGACAAACAAAAGGTTGTCACTTTGGGGCTGGAGGGTCATCAAGAGAAGGTGACCTTGGAGCCCTACGTGACCGATTGGATCGCATTGGAATATGATACACGCTTTGAGGTGACAGCGGAAGAAGATTGGCTGGAGTTTCAGCACCCTGAGGACAAAGCACGTTTTAAGGTCCAGCTTCTGCATGATGAAGTGTTTGTTGCCCAGCAAAGGGATACTGTAGTGGAGCAAGGGTATGAATTGTATCATGCGTTTGAATTGGAAAATGGCGAGGGCTATATCTATTATCTTTATGAGGCCCGTGATCAAATTGAAATCTATCATGTGATTGAAAATGATCAGGCCATCCTGGTTTTGATGCAGTTTGCTGAACCGGTGGCTGATAAATACCAGTTTGTCTTTGACTATATGCTGGACAGTATCACTTTTTCTGGTCAGGCAAATGAATCGTTACAGCCTGCCGGGCCAACTGAACAATCTGTTGAATAGCTTCCTCCTACCTAAGCTTTTGTCTTGGTTTTGCAAGGTGGTCCACCTGTGGTAAACTTAGAATCAAGGCTAAGGGCGAGTGACAGGAGGAAGTTATTTTTATGCGAATGAGAAGAAAACCATGGGCAGAAGAAGAGATCAAAAACAACCCGCATCTCGTCGTTCCTCGTCCGCATGAATGGAAAGGAAAGTGGCATCAGTTTTTCAATAACACCCATCCCATACATATTGAAATTGGCACAGGGAAAGGCCAGTTTATTACCGAAATGGCCAAAGCCCATCCCCAAGTGAATTTTATCGGTATTGAGCTGCAAACAAGCGTCCTGGGTGTTGCCTTGCGCAAACTGATTGCAGCACGGAAAAACAACGAAGTGGAGAATTGCTGCCTGCTCCGTGAAAATGCCAACCAGCTGACCGATTTTTTTGCTCCCGGGGAAGTGGAACGCATTTATCTTAATTTCAGTGATCCGTGGCCAAAGCGCCGCCATACGAAAAGGCGCTTGACTTACCGTACATTTCTGGATCTATACCGAAAAATTTTAACAGAAAAGGGAGAGATTCACCTTAAGACAGATAATGAAAAGTTCTTTGAATTCTCTCTAAACAGCTTTTCAGATTATGGCTGCCGCTTAAAAAATATCACTTTTGATTTGCACAACAGTGACTATATGGGTAACATCATGACGGAGTACGAGGAAAAATTTGCTGCCCAGGGGATGAAAATTTACCGCTGTGAAGCTATCATGCCATAGGGGGAGGAGTTAGCATGGAACAGTTGAAGTTGGGTGATTTGACCTTAACCTGGCTGGATGGAGGTGAATATCACCTTGACGGAGGCGCCATGTTTGGTGTGGTACCTAAACCATTATGGAGTAAGAAATATCCTTGCAATGATAATAATCAAATACAAATGCGGCTTGATCCCATCCTGGTGCAGACAGGGGATTTAAACCTGTTAATTGATTCGGGTATTGGCAACCATAAACTTACCGAGAAACAGAAACGCAATTTTGGAGTGACACAGGAATCTATGGTGGAAGCGTCGCTGGCCGAGCAGGGGCTAAAGCCGGAAGATATTGATTATGTGCTGATGACCCACCTTCATTATGACCATGCCTGTGGCCTGACCAAATGGGAAAGGGAAAAACTGGTTCCTGCCTTTCCCAATGCTAAGCACATTGTCTCTCAGGTGGAATGGGATGAAATGCGGAAGCCCAATATTCGCTCACAGAATACATATTGGAAAATAAATTGGGAGTCGATTCATGATCTGGTTTACCCCTTTCAAAAGGAGCATCAAGTGATTGATGAGATCACCATGCTACATACGGGAGGCCATAGTGCCGGCCACGCTGTGATCTTATTTGAAAGTGAAGGTGAAAAAGGCATTCATTTCGGGGACTTGATGGCGACTTATGCCCATAAAAACCCGCTGTGGGTAATGGCCTATGACGATTACCCCATGGACTCAATTTTCTTTAAGCAAAAATGGGTGCCCAAAGTAATGGAGGAAGAATGGTGGCTTACCTTTTATCATGATAAAGATTACCGGGCTTTGAAGCTGGACAAAGAGGGACAGATCCTGGCTGCAGTAAAGCGAAACAAAGAATAGGAGTATGACTATGGATCATGAAATGCTGCTGTTTCAAACCAGACAAGATTTTATTGATCTGCATCAGGCATTGGCTCGGGGCGAAACGGTTAAGGTAGAGCATTACGACCGCATTGCTAGGGATTACATAAGATGGATGCGGATAATTTTGAACTGATGCTGAGATTTTCGGAGCAGACAGAAAAGATTGAGATGAGTAAGATTTGGAATACTGTTTCTGCTTACATTGCCAAAGTAAAAGAAAAAGTGCAATGGGAAAAGCATAAAGAGGATAAATTAGCCTGGAAAGAAGGAATTTTGTATGTAAATGGATTAGCCATAAACCGAGAGAACTAACACTTCGTTCTCTCGGAATAACTAACATTATTTTATGCCATATTTTTTTAGACGGGTATAAAAGGCTTTTCTGCTGATTCCAAGCTTTTGAATCGCTTCTGATCTGTTCCTGCTTTGTCTGAGTACCTTCTCAAATACATAACGCTCAGTTTGTTCGAGTATATCATTAAGTGGTTGCTCGGATTCCAAAGCCGGTCTGTCAGGTACAGTGGATGATGTGCTTACTACGGGAGCCTCACCACGGATATAGCTGGGGACTTCTGCAGATGTGAGATGAGTTGTTTGGCAAACAACGACCATTCGTTCAAGTACATTAACCAGCTCCCGAACGTTTCCTGGCCAGTTATACCTTTTGAATTGCTCATATACTTCATGATCAATTGTTACATGCTTACAGTATTTTAGGGTTAGCTTGCGTAAAATGTGCTGTACCAGATAGGGGATATCTTCTTTTCGTTCACGCAATGGAGGAATGTGAATAGGAACTACGTTCAGTCGATAGTAGAGGTCTGCACGAAATGAGCCGTTCTGAACCATTTCTCCAAGGTTACGGTTTGTTGCACAGATAATGCGAGCATCTAAAGGATACAACTTTGTACCCCCTATTTTCCAATATACTGATTCTTGAATAACCCTTAACATTTTAGCTTGTGCGTTAAGGGACATTTCACCAACTTCATCCAAAAACAACGTTCCACCATTAGCCAGT
This sequence comes from Caldalkalibacillus uzonensis, assembly GCF_030814135.1. NCBI lineage: Bacteria > Bacillati > Bacillota > Bacilli > Caryophanales > Bacillaceae > Caldalkalibacillus > Caldalkalibacillus uzonensis. Next base: position 119,718 of record NZ_JAUSUQ010000005.1, read on the forward strand.
TCAAATAAACCCTTTTTACCACCTTTTCGTGAACCAGTAAATGATCCTTCTTCGTAGCCGAATAATTCACTTTCAAGTAATGAGTCTGGAATGGAGGCCATGTTGATCGGAATAAAAGGATTACCTGTTCGATTGCTGGCTTGATGGATGGCCTTTGCTAATACCTCCTTTCCTACACCACTCTCACCGTATAGCATAACTGTTGCATCGGATTGAGCAACCTTTCTTGCTAAGTTTACAACCTCTTTCATCTTTGGCACTTTACTTTCCAATAACGAAAAGCTTTGCTGAATGAGTTGTTCTTCTAACTGGCTTGAGTAACGTTTATACTTGTTAAGTTCTTCTTGCAATTTTTTAATCTCGCTGATATCCTTCATGATTGTTACGACACCTATGACTTCTCCATCCTCGACGAGTGGTGTGATGTTGGCATAAACATCTTTTTTTAGAGAGTATACATAACTATAATCATTAATCCTAGGTTTGCCATCTCGTAGAACATCCAAGATTCTTGCCCGAGGTTCAATCTCACATAGTTTACGTCCTATAAGCTTTTCAGCGGGTACATTAAATTGGTTTGAGTACGCTTGGTTAATATATTTAATCGTGCTATCCTTAGAGATTATAATCACGGGATCGTGTAGTGATTCAAGGATCGATAATACATGTTTTTCTAATTTCAACGCCCATCCTCCTTCCTTCTTCCCCGGTATAGGCCGCAGGTTAGAGAATATAACACCTATTATCAAACTATAATGTAAATGGCAATGTTATTTTAAAAAAAAATTATAACATTTATTTAAATATACTGTTTTTTATAATAGTATGACAATAACTTGACTCTGCTAGCTTGTCAATACGAAAGGGAGGTTATAAAGATGTTGTATATCAATGGAGAGTGGCTGGAAGCAGAAGGAAATCAAACTTTTAAGGTGACTAATCCTGCTAACGGGGAATTTATTGCTCAGGTTGCCAACGGTCAGAAGGGGGATGTGGCCAAAGCTATTGACGCAGCTAACCATGCCTTTAAAGAATGGAAGGCTTTGACCGCTTACCAGCGCGCACAGTACTTGTACAGAGCGTATGAGCTTATGATTGAGAAAAAAGAACACTTGGCCAGAACGATGACCGAAGAGCAAGGCAAGCCATTGAGAGCGGCCCGAAATGAAGTACAATATGGTGCTGATTTCCTGCTCTGGTATGCGGAAGAAGCAAAAAGAATCTATGGTGAAATCATTCCGGCTCCCCGTAAGGAACAACGTTTTTTGGTTCTTTATCAACCAGTTGGCGTGGTCGGTGCTATTACACCCTGGAACTACCCTATCTCCATGATCACTCGCAAAGTAGCACCAGCACTTGCGGCAGGGTGTACGGTTGTTGTTAAACCGGCAGAACAAACCCCACTCTGTGCCATTGAAGTTTTTAAAATTTTTGACAAAGCGGGTATTCCGGCTGGTGTTGTGAATCTAATCCCCTCAAAGGATCCAGTTCCAATTGGAGAAGAACTAATCAATAACCCAAATGTAAAAAAGATTACATTTACAGGTTCAACGGAAGTAGGGAAAATACTGGCGCAAGGCGCCGCTAAACATATGAAGAGAGTATCAATGGAATTAGGGGGACATGCTCCGTTTATTGTTTGTGAAGATGCGGATCCTGTCCATGCTGCCAAAGGAGCCTCTTTGGTCAAATTTTTAAACTCTGGCCAGGCGTGTATCAGTCCGAATCGAATTTTTGTGCACAAAAAACATGTCGAGGCGTTCACAAACGCTTTGGTTGAGCGGGTTAAAAAGATGAAAGTAGGGAACGGAATGAAGGATGGCACCAATATTGGTCCCTTAATTGACCATAAGGCTCTGGAAAAAATGCAGGCTCAAGTGGATGATGCCTTGAGCAAAGGAGCTTTGGTTGCTGCGGGAGGAGGTAGAGTAACAGAGAATGGCTTGGATAAGGGATTCTTTTTTGCGCCTACAGTACTGACTCATGTTAATACAGAAATGCGCATCTACCGTGAAGAAACTTTTGGTCCTATTGCCCCAATTATCCCATTTGAAACAGAAGAAGAAGTGCTTGAAATGGCCAATGACACTCATTATGGATTAGCGGCTTATGTGTATTCTAATCAATTAAGTACATCAATGCGTATGTTTGAGCAACTAAACTTTGGAATCATTGGTATTAACGACATTAATCCTACAGCAGCTGCTGTGCCATTTGGAGGAATGAAAGAAAGTGGTTGGGGCAGAGAGGGAGGCAAAGAAGGTATTTTCGAGTACTTAGAAGCTAAAGCGGGTGGTTTTTCAATTTAACCCCTCTGATCCCCACGGCGACTGTTCCAAAATGTGCAGGTACATTTTTGGAACAGTTTTTTATCATATTTTTCCTATTTTTATAATATGGATGATATAAAAAGTTTATATTTCTCGCAGAAACATAAAAGTTTCCTTTGGAAACGTTTGATTGTTTCCTTTGGAAACAAAATAGTACAAACAGATTCAGAAGGTTGAGCAATTAGCGAAAATTTAACGATTATCAAAGTTGGCATCATTGTTGCTATATAAAAGGTAGAACTTCAGATATTGGGGGTGACTCAGCACAGAACAAACCTTTCAAAATGAGAGAGGATGAATATGGTTTTATCAATTGAATCCTAAAAGATCATGATCTGGGAGGAAGTGTGATGACAAAAGTCAGGTTTGAAAACGAAAATGGCGTTGTAATAATAACGATTGATTCACCACCCGTTAACGTATTGGATAAAGAAGTACTTGCGGAACTGTCAGCTGTCATTGACCAAATTAATGATGAAACAGATGTAGTCATTATTCAGGGAGCTGGAGAGAAAGCCTTTGTCGCCGGAGCAGACATTAAGGAGTTTCCAGAATTAAATCAAGAAACCGGAAAAGCATTATGCTTAGAGGGTCAAGCTATATTTCAAAAATTGGAAGATTTACCCCAGCCGGTCATTGCAGCGATTGATGGTTATGCGCTTGGAGGAGGTTTGGAGTTAGCATTGGCATGTGACTTTCGCATCGCTACAGAACGTTCGAAATTTGGCTTGCCTGAAGTTTCACTGGGAATCATTCCTGGATATGGCGGAACTCAACGGTTACCTAGACTTATAGGAGAAGGCAAGGCAAAGCAAATGATCTTCTCGGGTGAAATCTTTTCTGCTGAGGAGGCATATCGCATCGGCATCATAGAGGAAATTACCCCCAATTCCGCTTTAGAAGGGGCTCAGCGCTGGGCTGAGATCATCAGAAAGAGAGGGCAGTTGGCTGTTCAAAAAGCAAAGCAAGCTATTAACGAAGGGCGTGAGTTGTCCTTAAACGGTGCATTGGCGCTTGAAGCAAGTCTGTTTGGTCAAATTTGTGAAACTAAAGATAAAAATGAAGGTGTGGCAGCGTTTATTGAACGCAGGGAGCCAAATTTTCAGAAAAAATGATGACAGTGTTGTAAGGAGGAATGTTTGTGGTGAAGAAGATTGGGGTTATTGGCTTTGGGACAATGGGCTCAGGCATCGCTCAAGTGTGTGTCGAAAAAGGATATGAGGTTGTAGCGGTTGAGCAACAAGAAGAGTTTTTTGATCGCGGATTAGCTCAGATAAAGAGAAACTGGAAAAGGGCCATTGAGAAGGGGCACTTAACAGAAGAGCAACAAACAGAATACAATAAACGTCTGAATATGACTATCAGTTGGGAAGATTTAAATGATGTTGATTTTGTGATTGAGGCTGTTACTGAAAATATGGAAGTTAAGAAGGATATCTTTAAAAAGATCGATCAGCATATTGCCCCGGAAACAGTGATTGCCTCAAATACATCGGGGCTGAGTATTACTGAAATGGCAAGTGTAACATCAGACCCGGGCAGAGTTTTGGGTGTACATTTTTTTAACCCGGTCCCAGTAATGAAGCTGGTCGAACTGATTCGTGGATATGAAACAAGAGAAGAAATATTTGAAACAGCCAAACAATTTGTTGAATCGTTAGGTAAAGAAGCGATTGATGTGAAAGAATCACCGTTGTTTGCCGTCAATCGCATCCTTGTTCCGATGATTAATGAGGCGATAATTGTTTTACAAGAGGGAATTGCCACTGCAGAAGACATTGATAAAGGAATGAAACTGGGTGCCAACCATCCGATTGGTCCCTTGGCGCTCGCAGATCTTATTGGTTTGGACACACTTTTGTTTGTCCAAGATTCACTCTATGAGGAGACACAAGACTCAAAATATCGGGCAGCTCCTCTACTACGCAAAATGGTTCGGGCAGGGCACTTAGGCCGCAAGACGGGCCAAGGGTTTTATGATTATAGCTAAAAAAACGGGGGTAGATTATCATGACTGCAACGGTGGGTCAAATGATAGAATGGGCCGCTCACAACTATCCTCATAAGACAGGGTTAGTTTATGAGGAGAAGGATCAGCGCTGGACTTTCGCTGAGTTAGATGCAAAAGTCAATCAGTTTGCAATTGCCTTACGTACATTAGGCGTCTGTAAAGGTGATGTGGTCTCAACATTTCTTTACAACACAAGTGAATTTGTCATTGCTTTGTTTGCCTCCGCTAAGATTGGTGCGGTCTTTAACCCTATCAACTATCGTTTATCGGCCAATGAGCTGCTCTTCATTCTGAATGACTGTCATTCTAAAGTCCTGCTTTATGAAGGAAGAGTAAAGGATTGCGTAGAAAAGGTCAAACACCTGGGTTCTAATGTCAAACACTTTATATATGTAGATCATGATACACCGGAAGACACTTTAAATTTTTACAATATACTCGATTCCAGCCCGACTGACCGTCCCCAGGAATATGTGAGTGAGGATGACCCTTATATTATGATGTACACCAGTGGTACAACAGGGAAGCCAAAAGGGGTTGTACATGTTCACAAAAGCATGGTGCATCATAATTTACTGATGATGCAGTGTATGGGCATCAATAAAAATGATGTAGGTCTTTCTGTTGCGCCTCTTAACCATACAGCTGAGTTGCACACGTCTTTCTTGCCCCGCTTACAAGCAGGTGCTACAAATGTACTCCTACCTTATTTTAATGCAGAAAAGGTACTTGCCACTATTGAAAAAGAAAACGTTACCCACATCTTTGCTGCCCCAACAATGGTCAATATGATGTTAAATGTTCCGAACTTTGAAATGTATGATTTATCAACGTTAAGATTGCTGGGGTATGGGGGGGCTTCAATGGCCCCGGCCCTCATTCGAAAGTTTCAGCAAATGGTTGGTGCAGAATTGGTGCAAATGTATGGCACAACGGAGATGGGGCCAGTCATGTCGGTGATGTTTTCAGATGAACATGAAACAAAAGCAGGCTCTGCCGGTAAAACAATTTTGAACCATGAACTAAAAATAGTAAGAGTCAAAAGTGATGAAAGCCCCGCTCATCCTGATGATGAATGTGAGGTTGGTGAAGTCGGAGAGATTATTGTAAGAGGACCTTGTGTGATGAAGGGTTATCATAACCGGCCAGAGGCCAATGAACAAGCACTCGCTTACGGCTGGTATCATACTGGAGATCTGGCTGAATATGATGAAGAAGGATATATTTGGATCAGAGATCGTATGAATCATAAAATTGTGTCTGGAGCTGAAAATATTTACCCAAGAGAGGTAGAAGACGCCTTGATTGAACATCCAGCCGTGTTAGAAGTTGCTGTTGTTGGCAAACCCGATGACAAGTGGGGTGAGATTGTGGTCGCTTTCGTCGTATTGAAGGACGGCAGCCAGGTAAGTGAAGAACAATTAGACCAATTTTTAATCGATGGAGAAAAACTGGCCAAGTTTAAACGTCCTCGACAGTACTATTTTGTCCATGAACTTCCTAAAACGGCAAGTGGAAAAATCCAAAAATTCGTACTTGTGAATAAATTTAAAGTGGAAGAGAAAGCATAGGAGGGACTACGATGGGGTTTGAACTAAGCCAAGAGCAGCGGGTAATTCAAGAGGTGATTCACCGCCTCGCACAGGACAAAATAAAACCTAGAGCGGCCGAAATTGATGAGAAAGGCGAGTATCCCTTTGATGTGAAAGACATGTTGGCTGAACATGGTTTTATTGGTGTCACAATCCCGGAAGAGTACGGCGGTGCAGGTTTAGACTTACTCACCTACTGCCTTATTGTTGAGGAAGTTGCCAGGGTATGTGCCTCATCTTCTCAAGTTGTTACAGTTCAAGAACTTGGCTCATTACCCATTTTAATAGGTGGTTCTGAGGAACTTAAGCAACGCTATCTGCCTGATCTTGTCAGTGGTAAAAAAATTGCTGCCTTCGGATTAACTGAACCCAGTGCAGGATCAGATGTTAAAAGTATGAAGACAAGGGCAGAGCTTAAAGGAGACCATTATGTTATTAATGGCCAAAAATGTTTCATAAGCAATGGTGGTGTTGCCGACGTTTACAGTTTGTTTGCTAAAACCGACAAGGGAATTACTGCCTATGTGATAGAGAAAAATGCACCAGGATTTATAATTGGAAAATTAGAGAAAAAAATGGGGATTAAGGGTTCCCCGACGGCAGAAATCATTCTGGATAATTGCGAAGTACCTGTGGAAAATCGTATCGGGCAGGAGGGTGAGGGCTGGCTGATCGCGATGAAAACACTTGATAAGACCCGACCGGGTATTGGTGCTCAAGCATTAGGGATTGCCCAAGGAGCACTCGATGTCTGTTTAGGATATGTTCAGGAACGTGAACAGTTTGGAAGACCTATTGGTTCGTTTCAAGCAATTCAGTTTATGTTGGCTGACATGGCTACGCAGATCGAGGCAGCCCGCGGGCTGGTTTACAGAGCCGCCACAATGGTCAATAAGCTGGACTTTGACAAGAAAAACAAAGAAATCATAAAGATGGCCTCTATGGCTAAAGTGTTTGCGTCTGATGTGGCCATGAAGGTAACGACAGATGCTGTTCAAATATTTGGTGGATATGGTTACATTCAAGACTTCCCTGTAGAGCGGATGATGCGGGATGCCAAAATTACTCAAATTTACGAAGGGACCAACCAAATTCAACGGATCATAATAAATCGGTCGCTTTTTTAGAAGGAGAGATGGCCATGACTATTAATTCACCTGAGTTCCTATTTATACATGGTGCGGGAGGCACAAGCAGTAAGTGGAGAAAACAAAAAGAGCGCCTGGAGCTGGTTTCTGCCCGCTATATCGACTTGCCTGGACATGGAAATAATAAGGCCGCTATTCCTGTGACAATAGAAAGCTATGCTGAGTGGATTAATCAAACACTTGAAGATGATGTTATCGTCGTCGGACATTCAATGGGAGGTTTAATAGGATTAGAATTGGCTGCTAGGAGTCAAAGGGTTAAAGGGCTCATTCTTGTAGCCAGTCATTACCGTTTACCTGTCCATCCCAAAATATTGCAGCAACTTTCGGAAGGTATCTTGCCTGATTCTTTCTTCTATGCTTCTTATGCCGGAGACGTTGACCCAATGCTGATTGAGGAGGAGAAAAAAGAGAGAAATATGGTTCCGGTCAACGTAGTTAAAGCAGATCTGAAGGCTTGCGATCAATACCAGAGAGGTAAATCGGTGGTTCAATCAGTAGAGATCCCCATTCTGGCGATTTACGGTGAAGAAGATAAGCTGCTGCCCAAAGATGCCATGGAGAAGTTAATAGCTTTAAATGACTCTATCAAGGCAATTGTTTTAGAAGGTGCAGGACATTATGTCATGTTGGAAAATGCAGATACATTTACAGATGAGATTTTAAGATTCAGACAGGAAGTTGAATGACTTTCATTTAACAGCTCTATTCTTGTCACGAGGCTCAACGTATATAAAATATTATTTATTTTTACAATAGTAAATAAAGAGGAGGGTGGCGGTAATTATGGCTTTGTATTTTGGTAAAAAAAGGGAATATGGGAGTGAACAACCCTATATTCTTGGCCCGCTGAAGCTGAGATTGCCTTCTATACATTATGGAATGGAATTTCCAGATTGGATTCAGGGCGCCATTCTTTGTGTGGTGCCGATGTCAATTACTGCGATTATGATGGACTCTTTAGGGATTCCATTTGAATTGGCAATTGCTTTTGTGATTATTAATAATTTTTTGTATCTTTTACACACGCATTTTGGGGACCCTTCTATAGCAGGTTGGATTACGGCAGGTATACCATTATATGTAAGTTTCTTAGCAGGTTTTCCCGAAGGGGATGCCCGTATCCAAGCCTTGATCGCTCTGCAACTAATGGTTGCTTTTATATTCCTCTTTATGGGACTCTTTAAAGGTGCAGACACGCTGGTGAAGAAAGTTCCTGTATCATTAAAGGCTGGTATCCTTCTTGGTGCAGGTATGGCTGCAGTGTATGGTCAGTTTGCAGAGGGTGGCAGAGTGTGGAGTATGCCGATTACAATCTTAACAGGTGCAGCACTTGGGTTTTTTATGATGTTCTCAAAAACAGCTGCCCCATTGCGGGAAAAATATGGTTTTTTTCGCTATATAGCTCAATTCGGGATTGCCGTACCATTTTTCATTGCATATATGTTTGGAATCATGATCGGTGAGGTGACCCCGCCAAGAATAGACTGGAGTTTTGTTTCGCTGCCCCTGGGAGAAATTTTTGCCACTTATAGTATATTTGCTGTTGGTATGCCACCTGTTGAGTATTTTGTTCAAGCATTTCCTTTGGCGTTAGCAGCCTATATCATTGCGTTTGGTGATATTCTCGTAGTTAATTCGCTCTTGAAAAATGCTGATGAAGTACGCAAGGATGAAAAGCTTGTTTTTAGTCCTAACCGTAATAGCATCATTTGCTCCATTCGTAACTTTTTCATGGGTTCGTTTATGCCATTCTTGGGATTGTGTGGCCCACAGTGGACAGGAGGTCAAGTTTTGGTTTTAAATCGTTATATGCACAATAGTAGAGAACAAGTAGATAGTTATTGGGGTGGTGCAACCGGCTTATTCTGGGGCATGAGCATCGCTTTGATGATTGGGCCAATTGTTACCCTCTTTCAACCAGGTGTAAATATTGGTATGACATTAACCATGTTGATTCAGGGCTATATTTGTGGCTACTTGGCTATGACCATGCTCAAGACTGAAGGCAACTTGCAAAAAGGAATTGCAGCGATTACTGGAGCAGTACTAGCAAGTAAAGGAGCGAGTTGGGGATTAGGTGTCGGGATTGTCTTATTCTTGCTGCTTGAAAGAAACTGGGTTAATCTAGGAAGAGGATGACTGTTTTTTCTCATCCGCCTCTTTTTTCAGCACCCGCGCCCGGAAGGCAAAGATGCGCTTAAGCAGCCAGATAAACAGGCCAAACCGTGAGGCCAAAACAACAGCTATTAACTGAATGCACAGCATGATGAAAGCTATGGTTAAGATTTTCAGTAAGTTTTGTGCCAACCAAGCCATAAAACACGCCCCCCTAGTATGACAGTATGAACTGAAACCAATCTTTGTATGCACGATATTTGTTTTAGACAGCCGAACGAGTTATAATAAAAAAACAAGCAATTAAGGGAGGCAGTGAGAATGAGTAAGAAAAAATTGTCAATTGAGTTTTGTATGATGTGAAATTTTCTGCCTAAAGCCGTCAGTTTGACGGAGGAATTAATGGAGAACTTTAAGGGCCAAATTGAAAGTATTACCTTGATCCCTTCCGGCGGTGGCGTGTTTGAAGTGGATGTGGAAGGCAGCCGGGTCTTTTCCAAGAAAGAAACGGACCGTTTCCCTGAAAAAGATGAGGTTAGTAAAATTATTGAGGACAAAAATTTAATGCAACGTGTGGAAGAGTAGATACATCTCAGACAGGCAAACCCTATTTTTGTCACGGGTTTGTCTATTTTTTTGTGCGAGAGGTGACTGTCCATTTGGGAGTCCCTGCTTTTTCTCTAGTTGTTTACAGCTGAAGAGCGTTAATGCATGTGCTTGCACGGAATGGCCGTTTTTCTTTACAATAGTATTGTAAAAGTTTTGAAAATTAATGCATGTCCAGGAGGAATGCCTGTGCGCGATTTTTTTCCAATCAAGCGCATTGATTATGTGGAGCTGTATGTGAGCAATGCCAAACAGGCTATGCATTATTTTATGAAGGGGTACGGCTTTAAGCCGGTCGCTTATTCGGGACTAGAGACCAATAACAGAGAGACCACATCCTATGTGTTAAAGCAAAAAAATATCACCTTAGTTGTTTCATCAGCTTTGTCTCCTGACCACCCCATCGCAGACTATGTCAAACAGCACGGGGATGGGGTAAAGGATATTGCTTTAACTGTGGACAATGTTGAAAGCGCTTACCAAGAGGGGGTCAAACGGGGAGGTATAGGCATTCAGGAGCCACAGACGGTGGAGGACGAGCATGGCACTTATAAGCGGGCAGTGATCGGTACGTATGGGGACGTGGTGCACTCGCTGATTCAACGGGAACAGTATCAAGGCGTGTTTGCACCCGGTTTTGAACGATATGAGAATGATTATGACGTTCAGTCCAGCGGTTTATTGGGGATTGATCATATTGTGGGCAATGTGGAACTAAATAAGATGGAGGAATGGGTGCGTTATTACAAACGGGTGTTTGGTTTTGAACAATTGGTTCATTTTGATGATGAAGCCATTAGCACCGAGTATTCGGCCTTAATGTCCAAAGTGATGCAAGATGGCTCCGGGCGGATCAAGTTCCCCATTAATGAGCCTGCTGAAGGTAAACGCAAGTCCCAAATCCAAGAATATCTCGATTTTCACTACGGACCGGGTGTGCAGCATATGGCCCTGACCACCCCCAACATTATTGAGACAGTGACAAAGCTGAGAGCGGCGGGTATTGATTTTCTGCAGGTGCCGGATACGTATTACGATGATTTGAAAGACAGGGTGGGGGAGATTGATGAAGAAGTGGAGCAGCTGAGGAAGCTGGGAATTCTGGTAGACCGGGATGAGGAAGGGTATTTGCTGCAGTTGTTTACCAAGCCCATAGTGGACCGGCCCACCTTGTTCATTGAGATTATTCAGCGCAAAGGCAGCCGCGGATTTGGTGTGGGCAACTTTAAAGCATTATTTGAGGCCATCGAAAGAGAACAGGCCAAGAGAGGGAACCTATAATGAAATTTCTGGCTTATGAGCACCCCAGGCTGGCGGAGGTGCGGGCTGGGGTGCTGCTGCATCATCACGTGGTGGATCTCTCTTTTTTGCTTGAGCTGACTGAGCCTCAAGCAGCGCCCCCGTCTAAACTGCTAGACTATTTGCAAAACTATGAGTCCTGGAAAGACCGTTGTTATGAGGCTTATCGCCTGTTGAGCAACAAATGGGAGCTGGCTGATGAACAATGGGTCTTTCCTTCTGAGACAGCCAGGCTGAAGGCCCCTTTGCCCAGGCCGGCCAGTGTGCGTGATTTTTACGCTTTTGAAGCACATGTCAAAACGTGCCGCCAGAAGCGGGGGTTGTCCATGGTGGAGGAATGGTATCAATTTCCGGTGTTCTACTTCAGTAATCACCAGGCGATTATCGGACCCTATGAGACTGTTTCTTTTCCTCACGAGTCGGCCCGCTGGGACTTTGAGTTGGAAGTGGCCGTGATCATCGGCCGCAAAGGGCGCAATATTCCCAGGTCGGAAGCGTTTCATTATATCTTTGGTTTAACAATGATGAACGACTGGAGCGCCAGGGATATTCAGGCTCAAGAGGTAAAAGTAGGTTTAGGGCCGGCCAAAGGCAAAGATTTTGCTACCTCACTGGGGCCTTTTGTGGTTACTGCGGAAGAATGGTGGGATAAAAAGGACGGGGAAACACTTGATCTCACCATGGAAGCTTACCGCAATGGCCAGCGAATGACCAAGGGGAACTTAAAGGAACTGTATTTTTCCATTCCGCAGCTGATTGAGCGTGCTTCCCAAGATTGTACATTGTATCCCGGTGATGTCCTGGGGACAGGTACCGTAGGCGGAGGTTGCCTATTAGAACAGGACAATCCAGAATGGCTCAAGCCGGGCGATGAAATCAGTCTCAGGGTTGAACGGCTGGGTGTTCTGACCAATACGGTTGGCTGAGAAAGGAGGAGAACAGATGCCCTTTTATCATCGCTTGGGGCATGTTCCCCACAAGCGGCACACTCAATTTCGCAAAGCAGACGGTTCCTTGTATTTTGAGGAAGTCATGGGTACAAAAGGATTTTCCGGCATTCAATCCATTTTGTATCATCATTACCCTCCAACCCGGGTGCAAGAAGCGGTCCTTGGGGAAAAGATGGAGATCGAGCTGGAAGAAACAACGGCTCTGCGCCACCGCCATTTTAAAACAGGGGCGATGACCACGGGCCAGGATGCCATCCGGGGCAGACGCTATTTGTTAGTTAATGAGGATGTTCAAATCGGCATCTGCACACCGACGAAAAGCATGACTTACTTTTACCGCAATGGGTTAAAGGATGAGTTAATTTTTGTCCATGAAGGGGAAGGGGTGCTGGAAAGTGTGTTTGGAGAGCTTCCTTTCCGGGCGGGAGATTATATCGTTATCCCTATCGGCACCACTTACCGTATGCATTTGACAGGAAATAATCACCGTCTGCTCATTGTGGAAGCAAACAGCCGTATTGAGGTTCCCAAACGCTACCGTAATGAATACGGCCAGTTGCTTGAGCATTCCCCGTTTTGTGAGCGGGATATCCGCATTCCTGAACGGTTAAACACATATGTGGAAGAGGGGCAGTATGACGTTTGGGTCAACGTGGATAATCAGCTGTATGTCTACCGTTTTAACCACCATCCTTTTGACGTGGTGGGCTGGGACGGTTATTTGTACCCCTGGATTTTTAATATTGGTGATTTTGAACCGGTCACTGGGCGGATTCACCAGCCTCCTCCGGTTCACCAAACGTTTGCCGGTCACAACTTCGTGGTTTGTTCCTTTGTGCCGCGCCTGTTTGATTATCATCCAGAGGCCATTCCAGCACCTTATCACCACAGCAACGTGAACAGTGATGAAGTGCTCTATTATGTGGATGGCCGTTTTATGAGTCGTAAGGGAATTGAAAAAGGGTCGATCACACTGCACCCCTCAGGCATCCCCCACGGTCCTCATCCGGGCACCATCGAAGCCAGTATCGGTCAGAAAGAAACCCAGGAGTGTGCGGTGATGATCGACACCTTCCGCCCGCTCTCCGTAACCAGCTTTGCGTTAGCCTATGAGGATGAACAGTATATGCAAAGCTGGAGCAAATGAACCAGATGTTGTTCGGCAGTGGATCTGGCTGCTTAACTCTCCACTCTTAACACATGTCCGGTATCTGCATCCACCTTAAACTCCAAATAGTGCGGCTCCCCATCCACCAAGCCGGTCAGCCCGCACTGGTAGATGCGGTACTGGACACCCTCCATTTCCTCTGTTTGTGGTTCCACATGAATCCAGCTTCCCACAATGGCCATGTGTTCTCTGTACTGTTTCTTCAGTGTCTCCACAATTGTTTCCGGTCGGATGGGTGCGTCCTGCGTTTGTTTGTACAACAGGTAACCTCCTAAAGCTCCGGCAGCCATGCCCAGTAAAAAGCGGCCCCATTTCATGGTCAAGCCCTCCTTAGTGTGATTTTCCCTTTCAAGATGACTTGGTTCTTATTGTATCTGTTTTGTATGGTAAAATCTATCCTGTCCAGGCAGACAGGGATTTAGTATTCCTAGTATGTAGTGTATACTATCTATGGGCAAAGAAAACAGAGCCTGACGTCTTGAGTGGTCGCCCTGGATTTTGAAAGTGGAGGCAGTTGACGTGACATTCACATTACCGTCATTGGTTTGGAAGGAAACAACATACACACCGCAGGAGATGGCCCGGTTCTCTGTCCCTATGGTGGAAATCTTTGAAACAGTGGAAGGGGAAGGGCTGAGAGCCGGTTTTCCAACCGTGTTTGTGCGTGTGTTCCATTGTAATCTGAGATGTGTGTGGTGTGATACCCCCTACAGTTATGCGCCGGCCAAACCGGAATTTGAGGCGACAGTTGAAGAGATCGTCCACAAGGTAAAGGGTTTTGCCAGCCGGGCGATCTGCCTGACGGGGGGAGAACCGCTGATCCATGGTCATAAATCTGCCGCCCTGATTCATGGTCTCAGCTATGTGGACTCGTTCGAGGACATCCATATTGAGACGAACGGGGCCATTGATCTTCAACCTTTTGCGAGAATAAGGGAGCAGGACCCAGTGTGGGACAAGAAAGTGCGCTTTATTATGGATTATAAACTGCCAGCCAGCGGGGAAATGGAGCGGATGATCCACTCCAACTTTGAATATCTGCGGAATGGGGACGAAATTAAGTTTGTCATTGGTTCGGATGAAGACTTTGAATGTGCCCTGAAGGTGATGGAACGTTATCACCGGCGGGGAACGGTGTTGATGAGTCCGGTGTGGGAGACGATGCCGCCCATGAAGCTGGTGGAAAAAGTGTTGAGCCATGGTCTGGCCCATGTGAAAGTCAACCTGCAGCTGCATAAAATCATTTGGGACCCGGACCAAAGGGGAGTCTGAACGTTAAAGGTCTGAATGTGAAAGGAAGGAAGAGCATGAAAAAAGCAGTGATTGTTTTGAGCGGAGGTTTGGATAGCACCACATGCATGGGCATTGCCCAGAGCCAAGGCTATGCGTTATATCCCCTTACGTTCCATTATGGACAGCGGCATAGCCGTGAAGTGGAACAGGCCAAACAAATTGCCGCTTATTATCAGGCGGCTGATCACCGCATTGTGAATATTGGCTTTTTACGGGACATCGGGGGCAGCGCCTTGACCGATGACGCCATTAACGTGCCTGATCAAGGAGAAGAAAATGGGATTCCGCCCACTTATGTGCCGGCCCGCAACCTGATATTCCTGTCACTGGCTGCCGCTTATGCCGAAGTGGTGGGGGCGGAGAAGATTGTGATAGGGGTTAGTGCAGTCGATTACAGCGGATATCCAGATTGCCGTCCGGAATTTATTGACAGTCTGTCCCGCACCATCCAATTGGGCACCAAAGCGGGGGCGGAGGGACAAGCCATTTCCATCGATACACCGATCATTCATTTGAGCAAAGCCGAAACCATTGCCTGGGGGATGAAACTGGGTGTTCCCTATCACTTGACCACTTCCTGTTATAAAGGAGGCGAAGTGGCCTGCGGGCAATGTGACAGTTGCCGTTTGCGCATCAAAGGCTTTAAAGAAGCCGGTTACCGCGATCCTTTGCCATATGCCATCACCATTGATTGGTAACGTTTCCTCCAACCCCCTATTGCCCCATTGGGAGATCCCTTATATACTCATGGTAGTCTTTTTCACAATGAAAAAGACTTTTTTTATTTTGCAGGGAAAAAACAGGGGATCGTCTTTGTGTAAGCCCTGCTTTTGATAGACACCAATTAAGGGAGGAGAAACTATGTGGAAATCATATAAAGTACTATTTGTAGCTGCGCTTGGTTTGGCCTTTATGCTTGGCTTCACCTTGACAGCTGCCGATCAGGCCGAAGCGTCAGGCGTGATTGTCGACCAGGGCGACCGGGGCGGAGTGGTTTGGGATGTGCAACACCGCCTGCAACAATTAGGTTTGTACCAGATTAAAATGGATGGCGTATTTGGCTCCCAAACCCGTCAGGCTGTTACTCAATTTCAACGTCAGTATGGTCTTCCTGCCACTGGTACAGTAGATTTGCAAACTTTGCGCACCTTGCGTGCCAATACCTTTACAGCAGATGAGATTGAGATGATGGCCAAATTGGTGTACGGTGAAGCACGCGGTGAGTCATTTGAGGGCCAGGTGGCTGTTGCCGCTGTCGTATTAAACCGTGTGAACTCTCCAAAATTTCCCAATACCGTTAAAGGGGTTATCTTTGAACCCCGGGCCTTTACTGCAGTCGCTGACGGACAATATTACCAGCGTCCTAATCGTGATGCATACCGTGCTGTTTATCACGCCATTCGCGGTTGGGATCCGTCAGAAGGGGCCTTGTATTACTTTAACCCGGACGTAGCCACATCCGGCTGGATCTGGACTCGTCCGCAAATCAAGCGCATTGACAAGCATATCTTTGCCAAATAAACGGGGTGGGTGCACCCTGTTTGACCGATATATCAAATCGGTAGAGTATGGTCATAGTAGAAGGAGCACTGTAACGGTGCTTCTTCTTTCATTGATTAGAAACAGACGTGAAATATGAACCATACAGATGTATAATAATAAGAAACCCGAAAAAAAGGAAATATAAAGACAACGTTTGGTGTAAAATGGTAATCAAAGAGGGGAAAGAGAGGAGAAGCGGGCATGAACGAGGAACTTTTGCAACTGTTTAAGCGTCTGACAGAAACACCGGGTGCACCAGGATTTGAGCATGACGTGCGGGCGATCATGAGAGAAGAGTTAAGCAAGTATAGTGATGAGATCATCCAAGACAATTTGGGCAGCATTTTTGGTGTGAAGCAGGGAGAAAAAGCGGGCCCCCGCATTATGGTGGCCGGTCATATGGACGAAGTTGGCTTTATGGTGACTCATATTACGGACGAAGGCTTTATCCGTTTTCAGCCTCTGGGCGGCTGGTGGAGTCAAGTCCTGCTGGCACAGCGTGTACATATTATAACAGACAGCTGTCCGGTTGAAGGGGTTGTCGGTTCGATCCCTCCTCATGTTTTGTCTGAAGAGCAGCGTCAAAAGCCGATGGAGATTAAACAGATGTTTATTGACATCGGTGCTGACGATAAAGAAGACGCCGAACAGATTGGCGTGCGCCCTGGGCAGCCAATTGTCCCTGTTTGTCCGTTTACCCCCCTGGCTAATGGAAAAAAGATTATGGCCAAAGCATGGGACAACCGCTACGGTTGTGGTCTGGCCATCGAATTGCTCAAAGAATTGCAAGAAGAAAAATTGCCTAACCACGTCTATTCGGGAGCGACGGTGCAGGAAGAAGTGGGTCTGCGGGGAGCGCAAACGGCGACTCATTTGATCGATCCAGATATTGGTTTTGCCCTTGATGCCGGTCCGGCTAACGATCTGCCGGGCACCAAAGACGGGTTTGGTAAAATTGGCCAAGGTGTTCTGTTGCGCATCTATGACCGTTCTATGATCGCTCACCCTGAGTTGCGTGACTTTATTTTAGATATTGCGGAGGCGGAAGGAATCCCGTATCAGTTTTTTGTTTCCCAGGGAGGAACAGATGCCGGCCGTATTCATACCAGTGGCAGCGGTGTGCCCAGTGCGGTGATCGGGATTTGTGCCCGCTATATCCACAGCCATGCGGCCATTGCCCATACCGATGATATTTTAGCCGCCAAAAAGCTGTTGGTTGCTTTGGTGAAAAAATTAGATAAGAGCACTGTGGAATCTATTAAACAGAGGTAAGATCGGGATGCTGAACCAAAAAGTGATCTACGTTGGCAGTGAAAACCCAGCTAAAATTAAGGCGGTAGAGCTGGCCATTGCCCACATCATCAGTGTCGAGAAGCAACATGATCATGCTGGAAATCCTGCGGCCCTGGAGGGGGTCAAGGTATTGGGGCGGTCCGTTCCTTCAGGTGTGTCTGCCCAGCCCCGCTCCGATGAGGAGACAATCCAGGGTGCGCTTAATCGCTGCAGGGTTTTGAAAAAGGAATCTCCCGGGGCGATTTGCATCGGACTGGAAGGGGGCGTGCAGGAGAGTTCTCATGGCTTATTACTGACCAATTGGGGAGCGCTGATCGATGAAAAGGGACAAACCTATATTGCCGGCGGCCTCCGTCTGCCTTTGCCTGCTGCCATAGCAGATGAGATACGGGCAGGACAGGAATTGGGCACCGTGATCGACGGGTATGCTCGGCAAACCAATGTGCGGCAAAAAGAAGGAGCCGTCGGCATCCTCACCCAAGGATACATCGACCGCTCCCAGCTCTTTTGTGATATTGTTTTACTTCTGTTTGGACAGATGAAACATTATTCGGCAGCGAAGATATAAGCCAAGGCCTCGATCGCTTGCTCCGGTGTCTCCACAACCACCTGGGCGTTGTTGGCGATTTCCTTTAAAGCGTGATGCAACTCTTTGGCCCGCACCAGGATAAGGGGTTTATTTAAGGCGATGGCGATGCCGGCATCCATGGCGGCATTCCACTGCTTGTATTTTTCTCCAAATACAGCAACCACCACGTCGGCTTTATTCATTAAGACACGGGTGCGCAAATTATTGATTTGGGATGCCGCTTCATCCTTCAGAATGGCGTTGGGCTGCGGACCTAAAATTTCTTCACCAATATCGTCCGAACGGTCATGGTTATCCATGGGACCGACGAAATCTAAAGGGAGATTTCTCTTTTCAGCCAGCTGTTTAAATTCCTCACGCCACGGACTGTGGATTTGACCTGCCAGATACACGGTGAGTCTCATCATTATCTCCTCCTTGTGCATTGTCATTTCCTAATCCATTTCTTCTGGCCTCCATAAATAATAGTTCCCTTTGCCCCGCAAAAATCCTCCAAAACTTGAAATTTTTTTGGGGTGTTTTGATCCTCATAAACTAGGCAAGTGCTTCGAAATAAGGTATGATATCTTTTGATGTCATGTGATTTGGTCGATGAGGAGGGACCATCATGAATGAAGCAGCAGATTCCAAAGAGAAAAGAAACCGAAAAAGAAAACGCAAAATTAACTATAAATCTGTGGCTTTATCCTTGCTTGTTTTATGTCTTGTTTTAGCTTTTGCCTTGTTGGCTTTTATTGGCGTCACTTTGGCCAAAAACTACGAGATTGATGAAGCACTGCTCGATATGCGGCAAACCTCGAAGATCTTTGACCGCGAAGGCAACCAAGTGGATCAGCTGTACTTTGAAAACAGGGAGTATGTGCCCATTGAAGAGATTCCTGACATGGTTCGCAGTGCGTTTATTGCGGTGGAGGACCAACGTTTCTATGAGCATAACGGGGTCGACATACGGGGGATTGCCCGTGCCTTTTTCCGGAACTTGCTGGCGGGGGGAACCGTTGAGGGAGGCAGCACGATTACCCAGCAGCTGGCCAAGAATGTTTTTCTCTCCCATGAACGGACCTATATGCGCAAGCTGCAAGAGGCTCTGATTGCCATCAACTTGGAGCGGCGCTATACCAAAGATGAGATTTTAGAGATGTATTTGAACTATATTTATTTGGGAGCGGGGGCACATGGAATTAAAGCCGCCTCCAAAACATACTTTGGCAAAGATGACTTGAACGACTTAACGATCAGCGAAGTGGCCTTGCTGGCTGCCTTGCCAAAAGCGCCTAACCATTATAACCCGTTGGAGGAAGAAAACCGTGAGCGCAGCGAACAGCGCCGCCAGCTGGTGTTGCGTATCATGCAAGAGCAGGGCATTATTACTGAAGAAGAACGTGAGGTTGCTGCCAGCCAGGAGTTGGAGCTCAACCCTCAACGTTCAACCAAGAACGCAGCGTTCAACACTTTTGTAGATATGGTGTTGGAAGAAGCGAAGGAATTGTATGGTTTGACCATTGATGATATTTACACAGGCGGTTACGAGATTCACACCACCCTGGACGTCCGGGCTCAGGAGATTATGCATGAAGCACTCCGGGCAGACGGGCCAATGGCTGACCAGTTGTTTCCGCCGAACGGTCCCGAGCAAATTGTGCAAGGCAGCATGGTGATCCTGGATCATCATACGGGTGCGGTTCTGGCCGTTACCGGCGGACGTGACTATGAGCCGAGGGGATTAAACCGGGCCAACCGGGATTCCCGCTCTCCGGGCTCGGCCATTAAACCGATTACTGTTTATGCACCTGCCTTGGAGGCAGGTTGGAATCCTTATGCCACGGTCCGGGATGAGCAGAGGGATTATAACGGATATACTCCTCGGAATTATACCAGACGTTATTATGGCCCAGTCACCATGATGTACGCGTTGGAGCAGTCGCTTAATGCTGGAGCGGTCTGGTTGCTAAACGAAATCGGGTTGAGCAAAGGATTGCAGTCAGCTGAGGCCTTTGGCATCAAAACAGAACCCAATGTGGGCTTGGCAGTTGCACTGGGAGGAGGGGTCCAGACCTCGCCCATGTCTATGGCCAGGGCGTATTCTGCCTTTGCTAACCAGGGCGTGATTATGGAGCCTTACTTCATCGAGAAAATCGTTGACCAGCGTGGTGACACTGTGGCGGTTCACCAACCCAAGCATGAGCGTGTGATCAGTGACCAAACGGCTTGGTACATGACTGAAATGCTGGTCAATGTGGTTAAGAACGGAACGGGACGCAATGCCCAGTTTGCTCATCCTGTCGCCGGAAAAACAGGAACAAATCAATATGAACCTGCGGATGGAAACCAGGATGCCTGGTTTGTAGGCTATACGCCCTACTTTACTGCCGCGGTGTGGATGGGCTTTGACCAGACCGATGTGCAGCATACCATTAACACGACTGGTGGAGGACTGCCAGCCCAGCTGTATAAACATGTGATGTCGCAAGTGCTGGAGAACTATCCGGTTAAACAGTTTGAGCGCCCGGCAGGTGTTGAGGAGTTAAAACCCCCAATCCGCTTGCAGCAAATTACAGACTTAAAAGCCTTCTTACGTCTCACAGGTGACTTTACTTTTGCAGTTGATCTGGAATTTACCCAGCAGCAAGATGAACGGGTAGCTTACAACATTTACCGTATCAGTGAAGTGAGTGGTTCACGTTCACTGGTGGCCACGATCAGCAAGGGTGAAACATGGAGCGATCATAATGTCCAGCTAAACGAAAGCTACAGCTATGAAGTGGCACCTGTCAATACGGAAACAGGTGAAGAAGGCCCTGTCTCCAACCGGGCTACAGTGGTGATCTCTTTAGAGTATCCGTTCTTCAGACGACCGGAAGATATGGATGAAGAAGCATTTGAAAAATGGTTGCGTGAAATGCTTGGCGATGAAGAGGAAGAACCGGCAGAGGAAGAAGTTGAGGAAGAACAAGAAGAGCAGGAAGATAATGAAGAGGATAAAAGGAACAAAGAGAATCAAGAGAAAGGTAAGGAAAAACGGGAGGAGAAAAAGCCTGAAAAAGATAAAAAAGAAGATGGCGATCAAGGATCACCGGACGGAGGCGATGATGACGGCGACGACGGCCAAGGAGACGGTGATGGTGACGACAGTGACAATGAATCCGATTCCGCCGAGGCGGGGCGCATCCGGATTGTTGTCTCCAGTCCCTAAATTCAGTTTTATTTAAGTGCATATTGAACATCAAATGCAGGCACATAAAAGAGCCCCCAACATGATGTGGGGCTCTTTTATGATTTCCAGTACCGTTTGTTTTCTTTGCGTGTGGTGTAACCCAATTTATCCAGTGTTTCTAAAAAGGGAATCAGGTATTTACGGGTAGTGCCAAATACATCTTTGGCTTCTTGGATCGTGAACGATTCGCCTGTGTTGTTTTTAAGCAGCTGAACAGCCTCCTCAAAGGTTTCCCGGTTGAGGAAACGGCCGTCATCGAGGGGGACGATATACCCATGGCGCACCAACCATTGTTGCAGGTCCAGCTGCACATCCTGCGGCATGTGCTGGGGCATCAGTTCCTGCCAAGCTGGCACTTCCAATTGTTTCTCGGCCATAACCGCCTGGGCTTTGTACCAAATGTCTTCATCTTTCGGCCGGAGTACCGACTCAAAATCAGGTTTGGCCAATGCCTCGTTTTTCAGTTGGACCCGCCCCTCGGCTTCAGCCTGTTGAAGGACCAAATTCCACTGAGCTGTGTTTAACTGCGAAAAGTATTTGTGTTGTGCTTGCTTGCGGTCCAGTCCTTCCCGGAGCGGATAACGCTGGTGATACTTCTCCAGTTCATCCAACAGATTCTCCCACGTTGTTTCCCACCAGTCGGTGGTTGTAACTAGAACCAAGGAGCTTGATGGGCTTACGATCTGTTTTAGTCCATGATGAGCCGCATCAGCGATGTCCTGCTCCCAATCTGAGAGGGAGATGCCCAGTTGGTGGGTCAGCTCATCTAAGGCGAGGATGCCAGCTTGCTCCAGGATGTGTTTGGCTCTGGCAGCCACGTCTTTATCTTTTTTGGCAGCAATAAGTTCGATGGTTTGCTGGCCAAAGCGGTGTTTCGTTGCATAAGGATCGATCACCATACCCCCGCCGATGGTAGTCATCGGAGTGGGACGACGCAAGACAAAGCGATCTTCAAACAATGTGGTGACCGGTTCATTTAATTCCAGTTGAGCAAAACATGTCTCCCCAGGCTGACATTCGTTACGGTCAAAGAAAATGATGCGCCCCAGAATATCCGAGGTACCAAGGTGCAGGCGGATGTCACTGCGTTGTTTGATGGTGAAATCCAGATGGTCTAAGATCGTGACCTCCACATCAATCCGCTGCGTACTTTCAATGCTGCCAGGGGTGGCCAGCACATCACCGCGAGTAAGCTCTTCTCTATCAACGCCGGAAAGGTTGACAGCCACCCGTTGGCCCGCATAGGCATGTTCCTGAGGAGAGCCATGCACCTGTAACTGACGGACTTTTGCTTTCAGTCCATGAGGAAGAATGTCTAACTCGTCCCCTGCACTGATTTTTCCCTGATACAATGTGCCTGTCACAATCGTGCCAAACCCTTTTTTGGAAAAGACCCGGTCAATGGGCAGTCTGGCAATGCCCGATGTGGGCCGGGATGGGAGACTGGCCAAAAGCTGCTCGATCTCCTGTTTTAAGCGGTCAATGCCGCGGCCGCTCAAGCTGTCTACCTCGATGATAGGGCTGCCGTTCAAGAAGGTGTTCGCTGTTTCTTCCTCTACCTGTTCTTTGACCAGCTCGATAAACTCTTCATCCACCTTGTCTGCCTTTGTTAAAACGATCAATCCGCGGTTCACGTTCAAGAGATTTAAGATATCTAGGTGTTCTTTTGTTTGCGGCATAACACCTTCATCAGCCGCCACAACAAGCAGCACCATATCAATACCGGCCACACCGGCGACCATTTGCCGGATAAACCGCTCATGCCCAGGCACATCAACTACACTGACGATGTTGCCGTTCGAAAGGGAGAAGGAAGCAAAGCCTAATTCGATGGAGATGTTGCGTTCTTTCTCTTCTTTGAGACGGTCCGTATCTTTTCCGGTTAGTGCTTTGGTCAGCGTTGTTTTACCATGATCGATATGACCGGCAATACCAATGGTGTAATGGGGTTGTTCATTCCTGTTGTTTATTTCGGTCATGCTCATGATGATTAGCTCCTTTGTAGTATGGACTTAATGGCTTCTTCTGTGTGTTTGATTGCTTCATATAAGGGTTTGGTTTCACCTGCAAAGGGATGGATTGCATTAAAGGTGTGATTTCCATCCTCAATTTTTACCCACTGGACCTGGGGACTAGCGTTGACCAGTCTTTTGGAACCTTCAATCAGTCGCGGGTGATCGTCCGTTCCTTGAATCAAGAAAATAGGCACTGTGGCTGTTTTCGCCCTTTCCACGATATTAAAGCGTTGCTGATTAGCTTCTATATCTTCAATGATTTCCCGGTCCAAGGGCATGTGCTGTCCCGTGCGGGCGTTAACGATATAGGTGCGCCCGTTCTGTTTCATTTCCTGCTTCTGCTCCTCAGTGAACAGATCAACGTTGGTAATGCCGTTCCAGCTGATCACACCCGAGACCAGCTCCGGGTGGTCAAAAGCGTAGATCAGGCTAACGCCTCCTCCTCGGCTGTGACCGAGCAGATAGAGGGGTTCTGGCATCATTTCCACTCTCTCACCTTGATCTTCCAGCGGAAGTGTGTTCGAGCGGATTGCTTTAACGATCGTGTCTAAATCTTCCAGTTCCCGTGTGTATGTATTCTTAGCGAATTTCTCCAGTTCTGTAAACTCAAGAGGGTTGTCACCCACGCCGTTATGGGAAAAGTTAAATGTGATGACGTTCAGTGAAAGCGAAGATGAAAGGGTCTCAGCAACATGAGGAAAAAAGCCCCAATCTTTAAAGCCTTTAAAACCGTGACAGATGATTAGCGTTCCTTGAGGATGATATTCAGCAGGGAAAAGCTCACCCCGGATGACTCTATCTTGTGCAACTTCTATTCTGAAAGATATTGACATACCATGCCCCCCTTTGTTAGTAACATTCTCCTTTCCTCATTGTACTAGAAGGGTGTACGTTCGTTCAAATGATATAGACCTGGTCAGGATACAGACAGTTCCACTAGATCCCACTTGATTTTTCAACAACATTTTTGTAATATAGATCATGCTTGCCCATGTTGTTAACTATAAAGACAAAATTCACTTGGGAGCGGATGCGAACCTGGTGGTCGCCCCGGTCTTCAAAACCGAGTGGGGGGCACGTGCTGTCCCTGGTGGGTTCGATTCCCACACGCTCCCGCCATACATACTTCGTGAACAATCATCATCGAGTAGCTACATGTAGTGGGATGAGAACCCACCACAGGGTTCGACCGCCCGCAGCATCATTGAGCAACAACCATGTCAGGGCGAGCGTCCCATTCATCCATAAAATAGGTGAGCGAAGCGAATAATAAGATAAAGAATGGGAGAATTCCCACACGCTCCCGCCATACATACGATAATGATCATCATAAATAGAGCAAGCTGTGGGATGAGAACCTGTCACAGGGTTCCTGCCCACAGCTTTGTTATTCAGCAAACTTTGCCCCGCACTGGTACTCTCTGCGAGATGTCTTCCCTATAGTACTTCTTCAGCCACTTCGATCCCAAGCAGTGAACGGACATTTTCAATTTGATTCAAAACCGTTGCTTGGGCCGATCCGGCAAAAAGCAAGCCAATCGCAATATTATCCAGTGTGGTCACAAGTGATCCTGAATCACCGCCAGCGGAGATATTAGTGGTCACAATTTGATCTTTGAAACGGGCCACTTTACCACCTCCAAAGCCCACGTCGATGGTGGTGTCAACAGACATAATGCGTCCGGTGGTATAGCACGTGGTTCGCCCAGTTTTTTGCACCAGCATGCCCACGGTCACATTCTCCTTTCTGCGCCAGCCCCGGACCCTGCCGATCCAGTGGATCTCTCTGTCCAGTTCATGGAATGGTGCTTCGGCAATCGCCGCATCAACTAAATTGGCATGTTGTCCTCTTGGCGTGGGCGGGTCCAGTTGAATGGGAATAAAACGCGACAAGTGGGCGACCGTGTCCTCTTCCTGCTTCCCTCCATCATAAGGGCCGGGTTGCAAAATGGCATCGCCTAAGGAAGCTTCATTGCTGTTAGCCAAAACATGGTTGTTGCTCAAAATATAATACTTGGCTGGTATGCCGAGGCCTGGTTCAGCCGGTGTTTTCCGGGCACCTGGCAGCAGTTCGTAGACACAAGTGGCTACTGTACCTGCTGTGATCGCTTTATGACCGACGCTCCATCCTCCCTTAACCGGGCGTACACGGGAATTGAGCACGTTGCCCGAAGATTGTGCGAGTGGATGGGTAACTGTCAAACGTTCACTTTCAATGACAGGGGTTCCAATGGATACCACATCAGTTTGCATGTCAGCCAACTTGTCTGGAATTAAATCTTTTGCGCTTAGCTGGCTTTTATCAACTTTATGTGTGACAAATACAAGTAATGAGGGTTCGCCGGTTGCCTGTCCATCTTTCCATTTGACGCCTACCCCCATGCCCACCACGTGGGCGGGGGGTTCAATTTTACCAAGAAAGTCCTCTTCAACCTGTACTTTGGCTTCTCTTACTTCCTCTACTTCCTGCTTGTTGAGTGTGAAACGATTGTATTGAGGCACCACTCTTCCCCTCCTATCAATATGAATCTGGCCAGCCTTTATTGTTCTGCTTTAATCCTCTTGCACCGGATAACAAATCACTTCCACATCAGTTTCAAAGCCTTCCAAACGGTCCGGAATTTTTTCCAGCTGTTTTAACTGGGCTTCCGGCACTTTTTGAGAGACAAAGACCTTAATAACAGCATTTCCTCCCTTCAGGCCAATACCAACGCCAACGACATTGGGCAAGGCAAGCAATTGTTGCTCATACTTCTTTTTGACGTGTAAAATGCTTATTTTGTTCCCATCCCGATGAATAGACATTAGCTATCTCACTTCCAAATTGCATAGAAATTAGAAGATTCATTCTATTGAGATTTATATATAAATATTTCGTCTTTCATACGGATTTTCCTTCCAGGTTTGTTCACTTAACCCAAAAATGAGTCTCAGGGCCTAAGTGATAAAGGAAATAGTGTTTCTCGTGGAACAATTCAGAATTTTGGTAGGATAGAAATGTAAAAATAAAATATTCAAATATATATTTGACAATATGTTTGTACGCAGTATATTATAATAATAAAATAATCGTTTGAATGTAAAGGGATGACAACCAATGGTCGAAAAAGATCAATGTGAGATTTTTTGCTACGATGAGGAAAAGGTTAATCGTTTGAAACAAGGTTTGGAAACAAAAGATATACAGGAGATGGCCCGCATTTTTAAGGCACTGGCCGATGATACGCGGATGAAAATCGCCTATGCGTTAAGTCAGGAAGACGAATTGTGTGTCTGTGATGTGGCCAATATTATCGGCTCCTCCACAGCAACAGCTTCACACCACCTGCGTTTGTTGCGTCATATGGGTTTAGCTAAATACCGGAAGGAAGGGAAATTGGTGTTTTACTCATTGGATGATGATCATGTCAAGCAGCTGATCATGATCGCCCATGAACATAGCCGGGAAAAGAAGGGAAGCTAACTATCATGGCTGAAAAACGAACATATCGGGTTCAGGGCTTTACCTGTGCGGGTTGTGCCGCTCAGTTTGAGCGCAATGTGAAAAAATTACCCAGTGTACACGACGCTAAAGTTAACTTTGCCACATCAAAAATAACAGTGTATGGGAACCCCTCTATCGCTGAACTGGAAAAAGCGGGATCATTCGAGAACTTAAGAGTGAGTCCTGAAAACGAGGAGATGACCCGTATTCCATTGTGGAAAAATAAGGGTGCGATTAGAACGCTGATCTCCGGAATCCTATTGGTCCTGGGATGGATATTTTACTTGGTATATGGTGAAGGAAACCCTTATTCCTTGTTTGCCTTTGCCTCTTCAATTGTCATTGGCGGTTATACATTATTTGTTCAGGGCATTAAAAATCTCTTTCACTTACGGTTTGATATGAAAACCTTAATGACAGTAGCGATACTGGGGGCAGCGGCCATTGGAGAATGGGGAGAAGGAGCTACAGTGGTGTTCCTTTTTGCCATTAGTGAAGCATTGGAAACATACTCCATGGATAAAGCCCGCCAATCCATCCGCTCTTTAATGGAAATAGCACCTAAGGAAGCCATCATTCGCCGTAACGGCGGGGAAATGCAGGTTTCAGTGGAGGAGATCCAGATTGGTGATATTATGATCGTCAAACCTGGTCAAAAAATCGCCATGGACGGCAGGGTGGTCAAAGGGCATTCAGCGGTTAATCAGGCGGCGATTACCGGTGAATCCCTTCCTGTGGAAAAATCCAGTGGGGATGAAGTATTTGCCGGAACATTGAATGAAGAAGGACTGCTGGAAGTGGAAGTCACCAAAAGGAGTGAAGACACAACTATTGCCAAAATCATTCATCTGGTGGAAGAAGCACAGTCGGAACGGGCGCCCTCCCAAGCTTTTATCGACCGCTTTGCCAAATATTATACACCGGTGGTCATGCTCATTGCTGTGGGGATCGCCACCATTCCTCCTCAATTTATCGGAGGAGTGTGGCAAGACTGGATTTACCGCGGTTTAGCCTTGTTAGTTGTGGCCTGCCCTTGTGCACTGGTCATTTCTACGCCGGTCTCCATTGTGACTGCTATTGGTAATGCCGCACGTCATGGGGTTTTGATTAAAGGCGGTGTCTATTTGGAAAAAGCAGGGGCCTTATCTGCCATTGCTTTTGACAAAACGGGGACTTTAACCAAAGGTGTTCCGCAAGTGACAGACATTATCTCTTATGATGGTACAGGGTTTAAAACAGAAGCGCTGAATCAAGAAAACCCGGCCTGGTTCGGGATGGCTGCGGCGATTGAGAAAGGGTCACAGCACCCCTTGGGCGCGGCCATTGTCCGCCACGCAGAACAAGCAGGGTGTGATCTCTCACCCTATGAAGTGGAAGATTTTCAATCTCTTACTGGGAAAGGTGTTCAAGCAACCCTTTACGGTCAGGCATATTATATCGGCAGTCCGGGCCTGCTTCAAGAAAAGCTGGCAACAGGATTATCCGAAGATATTCTCAAACAAATCCGAACGTTGCAGGAAGAAGGAAAGACAGCCATACTGGTGGGTAACAAGGAAAGAGTGTTAGGGCTCATTGCTGTGCGTGATGAAATCCGCGAGAGCAGCCGGAGCATTATTGACCAGCTTCATCAGTTAGGAATCAAGAGAACGGTGATGCTGACAGGGGATAACCGGGTGACGGCAACAGCAATAAGCAAGCAAGTGGGTATACCTGACGTGAAAGCAGAACTGTTACCTCAAGACAAGCTGGAAGTGATTAAGCACTTAAAACGGCATGACCATAAAGTTGCTATGGTGGGAGACGGGGTGAATGATGCTCCGGCACTGGCTGCAGCCGATATCGGTATGGCCATGGGCGGAGCCGGAACGGATACAGCCATGGAAACGGCTGATATTGTCTTCATGGCTGATGACATCAGCAGATTGCCTTTTACCATACGCTTAAGCCGCAAAGCTTTGCAAATTATTAAGCAAAATGTGGCTTTTTCCCTTGGCATCAAGTTGGCAGCGATTCTGCTGATTATCCCGGGCTGGTTAACCTTGTGGCTGGCCATACTGGCTGACGTCGGCGCCACCCTGCTCGTTACCCTCAATGGCATGAGATTAATCAGAATGAAAGAGGACATATCTTAAAGTTCAATCTCTTTAACTTGGCTGATCTGTAAAATTATGTCACCAATGGGCTTTTTCTACCGTTAACACCAACAAATAAGGCAGATATAAGACTGCAACCCCCATTAAGGGGGTTTTTTTGGTGTTTTTTGCAGCGAAAGAAATGTGTGGCCAGCCGGCAAACTAATAAGGACAAATGACGATAGAAGGAGGCAGAAGCGTGTCTTATCTCTGTTTCTACTGTGATTATGAAGTAGACCCTGAGGAGGTTCATTTTGTCATGTTTCAGATTATGGATGCAGAACGGGAAGAGGCGTTGTGCGAGCATTGTTATGCAGAGTGGCTGGAAGGTATAAAAGAGTAAGACCATGCGGTTAAATGTGATGACATTTAACATCCATCATGGGCGGGGAATAGATGGGAAATTAAATTTGGACAGGATTGCCAAGACAATCCACCAAACAGGTGCTGATCTAATTGGTTTAAACGAGGTGGACCGCCGATTTTCAAAACGAAGTCAATATCAGGATCAAATAACGGAACTGGCGAAGCGGTTGAAAATGGAATATGCTTTTGGTTCTTCCATCGCGATTGACCAAACTAGGGCTGGAACAAAAGGTGAATATGGTAACGGCCTCTTATCCCGTTTTCCAATTATGAAGTGGGAAAACCATCTTTTTCAATCGATCAAGGGTATAGAAAACAGAGGGGTTCTTCACGTTACGGTGAACATAGAGGGATTATCCATCAACGTTTTTGTTACACAACTCAGCTTATACCCACCATTACATAAACAACAGGTGAATCATGTGCTTGATTTGCTTCAAGACTGCCGCGGACCGGCAATTGTATTAGGGGATTGGAACATGAGACCTTATGGTCACCGATGGCGGAAGATGACCTGCCATGTGCAAGACGTGTGGGATGTAAAGGGAGAAGGAAAAGGAGCCACTTTTCCATCTAGGCAGCCCCGCTTCAGAATAGACTACATCTTTGTCAGCTCACATTTTTCGGTTGAAGCGGTTCAGGTTGTCCACATCAACAGGGAAGCATCAGACCATCTTCCTGTTCTGGCTGTATTGCGGCTCATAGATTAGATTCGACCAAAAGTATTGAGCGATATTTTTCGCCAACACGGATTCAGTGTTGAATTGGTGTGATGCTTATTCAATGATTTGCAACGTTATATACACTGATGATATAATATACCTATACGGGTAGTGGGGGTTGATATAGGGATGAAATATACAGACGATATGAAGAACCGTTTGAAGCGCGTGGAAGGACAAGTCAGAGGCGTTCTACGCATGATGGAAGAAGAAAAAGATTGTAAAGAAGTCATTTATCAATTGACAGCCGTGCGTACGGCAATAGATAAAGCCACTGCTTACATTATTGGTAAGAACATGGAACAATGTATGCTAGAGCAGATGAAAAAAGGAGAAAGTCCTGAAGAAGTGATTCAGGAAGCAATTAAACTTCTTGTCAAAAGCAGATAACCATACATTATGACCGGAATCTTTTAGTATGACCGATGTGTATAATCGGGTGTATCATCCCTTGAGATATGATTGATGTTGTTAAGGGGGCCTTACAGGGGTCCTTTTTTGTTAGTGATGATGTTAGCGTGAAGTATTTCCTGCTCCAAAGAAGGATGTTCCGAAATATAAAATATTTCCAGGTCCGAACCGTTGTGCCGCTCATCATACCGCATAAGGGGAACTAAACAATGTCTTTCTCACAACCACTGAACAAATGTAAATAAGTGTCGAGATTTTGCCACTTGTTTCTTCTTTTGTTCATTAAATCTTCACATTTATGGTTTACAATAAAAAGTAGGATTAAAAGGGACGAGCAATCCAATCTGAATGGTTAAAACGGTGCTTCATCTGGATCAGCACGCTGTTCATATTTATCAATTAACGTTGCATACACTATTATTACTCTGGGTATTATGGAAAGGATTTCCGATTAACTTTAGGGTTTGGATGGGGCAAATGCTGACAGGATATGGAGCAGAGCACATGTTAATCAGTTATGTTGACGGCCAACTGCAACGATTATAATCACCTATCACATGAAGGAGATGTTAGAATGGTTGATCCCACCGATGTCACCATCTGGCTTGCCCTGTGGGCGGGCGTACTATCATTTATCTCGCCGTGTACATTGCCGTTATTCCCGGTTTATCTCTCTTACATCACCGGCATTTCCGTACAGGATTTGCAACAAAGCAAGAATCCCACAATAAGAGCCAGGGTGATGACGCATTCCCTCTTTTTTCTGCTGGGAGTTTCCTCCATTTTCCTGGCCCTTGGGGTTGGGGCCAGCTTTGTGGGGCAGTTTATCAGTGACTTTTTGAGAGGCAGTTCAGGTCTATTCATTCAAAAGATAAGCGGGATTTTGATTGTCCTGATCGGTTTGTTTTTAATCGGATTTTTGAAAGTGGACTGGCTGATGCAAGAACGGCGCTTTCAGTTCGCCACCAAACCAGCGGGGTATGTGGGGACTACCCTGGTGGGCATGGGTTTTGCTGCCGGCTGGACCCCGTGTATTGGACCGATCTTTGCTGCCATACTAATATTGGCAGCCAATAATCCTGCACAAGGATTGACTTATACCTCTTTTTATATTGTGGGTTTTGCCCTGCCGTTTTTGATTCTCTCTTTTTATATCAGCACTTCAAAATGGATTATGAAATATTCAACAAAGATCATGAAGATTGGCGGGGCCATCATGATTGTGATGGGCATCTTGCTGTATGCCGGCCAAATGGCCCGGCTGTCAAGCTGGATTTTCCAACTAATAGACGGAACCTGGTTCTCTAGACTGGGTTAATTTCTTGGCTGGTTACAGAATCAAGTGGCTTGAACTTTAAACAGACCTGAGGTGATGAAGCGTGAAAAAAGTAATGATGGGGGCTATTTTGCTCCTGGTCCTCGGTTGGACTGTTTTTGATACACTGTATGCAGATCAAAAACAAGAAGCGGCCCAAGAGAGAAACGAGGGCTCCCTTCACGAGCTGGTCGTAGCCACAGATACGGAAGAGCAACCCGCTGAAGCCGAAAGTGTCGGTCTGGCGTACGGAGACATAGCGCCTGACTTTAAGCTGGCCACCTTGTCTGGTGAGGAAATCACTTTATCTGATTTAAGGGGGAAAAAAGTGATCCTCAATATCTGGGCCAGCTGGTGTCCGCCGTGCCGGGCCGAAATGCCGGATATGCAGCAATTTTACGAAGAGTATCAGGACGAAGTTGAAATATTGGCGGTTAATTTATTTGAATCTGAAGCTTCTCTTGAAAGCGTTAAGAGGTTTGTGGAGGAGTATGAGCTGACCTTCCCGGTCTTGCTGGATGAAAACAGTGAGGTGGCAGCCAAATATCAAGCGCTTACCATTCCAACCAGCTATGTGATTGATTCAAACGGTGTCATCCAGCACAAAATGGTAGGCCCTATGAGTTATGACTGGATGAAAAACGCCACCAGCAAGCTGGAGTAAAGCGGTTCCCATATACTATTCTTGTTATTCTTTCAACCGCCTGTAGACGGCACACACATATTCAAATGGAATACGGTTGCGCTTCACTTTCACCTGTTTACGAAAGGGTCTGAAGTTGGCTTCCAGAAGCCAGATCTTCTCGTCCTGGTCTACGGCAAAATCCAGGCCCATGTCTATCATGTACGGAAAGCGTTGTTCCAAAGCCTGGGCAATCAGCAGGCTCAGGCGGTGAATCTCTTTTTTTGTCTTCATGCTGAGCAGCCGTTTTAATGTGTATTTCGCCTTTCCTCCTTTATCCAAATTAGTCACATCCCACCCTTCTTTAGCCACCCGGGCAAACATTCCTGTGATTTGCCATCTTTCCATCTTGTTTTTTTGGGGAGACACGCGGATATCGAACTTACGTCCTTGGTATGTCTTTAAGGGAATCCCCTGTTGAACAATGTAACGGGAGGGACGGGAAAACGTCTCGGAGTAGAACGTTTTTAACTCTTTGTCATGAACGATACGACTGTCTTTGGTTTGTCTGTAAAAGTAATCGATGGTGTAGTGATTAGATTTTCTTCTGATGATATAAATATGATTGCCTTTTCCACCGAATTTTGGCTTGACAAAAACGGTTTCATATCTTTTTAACATGCCTAGCAGTGAGTTCCATGACAGCGAGGCTGTTTCAGGCAGACAGGGCCTGATCTCCTTAAAAGAATTTAAAAATAAATAGTCATGATATTTACTCCGTTCCCTTTTGGTGCAGGCGTTAAAAAAAATGATACCGTCTTCTTCACTTAACTGTCTTACCTTTTGTATGGCTGCTTTTTTTTTCAAACTGGCGTTCAGCCGGTATAAGTTAAGGCGGGGGATTGGTACGTTTTTTGGCATCAGTACGTTTGTACGATAGTCATAAACAAAGCCATCTACCGTTTTATTGTGCACATTAATATGATCAATGGAGTAAATACAAAGGTCAACCTTGTTTTTTCTGGCCTGGGTTGTATAAAAAGAAAAATAGTCATCAGTGAAATAATGGCGGGCAGCGTTATTAATCCTCCTTGTTGACAATATAAGTCCAATCATGATCTCCCATCCCTTTGATTCTCCGTTAGTTGATCAAACTAAACCACTTTGATCTAATGTATGCCCAGAATGCACTACCGGTGCATGGAGAGAAATGGAAAATAGAGTGATCAGGGAGCCGGCCTAAAAAAAGAAAAGATGTAGCCGGGGCTACATCCAAAAGTTCTTGTTGCCTATTCTTATTATTTGCTGTGGTTTATGCTACTGGTGGCCAGGATCAGACCAATTTGAAGGAAAATAAAAACAAGCTTAGCTGTTGAGAGAACGAGGCCGACGATTCCGGCTATAATTACGGGAACAGCGAAAGGTTCAGTTCCAAGCAAGGATAAAAGGCCAAAACCGATAAGGAAAACAGACAGTCCGGCCAGGCCAATAAACCAGTGAGTAGATGTCATTTCTTTTAACCGGCGTACGTTTTTCACAACCACCCCCACAAAAGCCAAGCATAATCCCACCAAGCTAAGTCCCAATTCCAATAAAACGTTACTGATATTCTCTTTCAAGTGATCTCCACCCCTTCTTAGAGCTCTTTCACTTCTTTTGCTATTATAGTATGTTTTAACGTGGAAAAAAAGATGCAATTCTTATGTAGAAAACGATGCCCTGGGGATGTGGCCGCACTGTTCCCCAGGCATCTCCTTCCTGTTACGATTGACCAGGTTTTCGTCCAATTTCACCGTTGGTGACCGTGGGGTTGTCCGGATGAGAAGTGCTATGATCAAACTCTTTGATATGAGGATGTTCAATTTCCGGGGTTATGGGTTTGTTTTCTTGTTTACGTTCTTTTTCAGGCATAGATAAACTCCCTCCTTTGGTTAAGTTTAGTTTGACCGTTTGGAGTCAACTTATGCAGTCAGTGTAAATGGAGGGAGTTCATTAGGATTGTTATTTTTTACAATAATATACAAAAGCTGGCGGTATATTCAAAGGAATAAAATTCAACTCAACTGAGCCAAACTTTTGTTTCAATGCTTTGCGCATGTGCCATGAGAATTGATACATGACAAGTGCACCGTCATCCGTTAGAGAGGAATAAATTAATTCGAAAAATTGATCTCTTAGCTCTTGAGGAAAGAGGGTAAAGGGCAACCCGCAGACAATGCAATCCACTTGCTTTTTCCCTTGTTTCTGCAGTACTTTGGGTAGATGAAGGGCATCCGAGTAAATGGGAAGATGAGGAAATTGTTCGCTTAGGTAATCCCTTAATTTATCGTCCTTTTCAAAAATCATGAGCGTAGCCTGGTTTTCTTCGCAGTAGTGATTCAGCTCACGGGTAATCACCCCTGTTCCAGCACCAAACTCCACAACGGTTGATGGTGTACTTCTGGCAACAAGATCTGTAATTTTCCGCACCATAAAACTGGAACTGGGTACCACACTGCCAACTTGCGTGGGTGAGTGTAAGAACGTTTGTAAGAATAGTTTTCTGTCCATTTTTTTCACTCCCGTTTTTTCACTCCTATCTAGACTTTTTTATGCTTCCCATTTTATGCATCAAACTATACTCTGGACAAGACATTTATTTATTAATTTTACCCTTTTTTGTGGCATAAGGCCACCACAATTGGGGAAAATACATGACGTATAAACTGATAAGAAAGGAGTGGAACCCATGGCTTTGATACCTTACGATCCGTTTCGGCGCTTGGCACATATGCGCAGAGACTTGGACCGGTTCTTTCACGATTTGCCGCTGTTTAACCAGGAACTGGATATGCCCCGCGTGGATGTATATGAAACGGAGACAGAGGTGATTGCCTCTTGCGAACTCCCGGGGCTGGAAAAAAAAGAGGATGTGGATATTGATGTACGCGATCAAATGCTGACTATCAGCGGAGTGATCAACCGGGTGAAAGAGGTGAAAGAAGAGCATATGTATCGCCGGGAGCGGTTCAGTGGCCGCTTTCAACGGTCCGTTCCCCTGCCGGCACCTGTGTCTGCAGAAGGAACCAGAGCCACATACAAACAAGGCATCTTGGAAATTCGTATGCCCAAACAGGAGCGCACCAACCAAAAGCGGATCGATGTGGAATTTCATTAAACTTGTCTCTTGTATGTCATGTCTTGTTCATATTATCACTAAGCAAAAGCGACCCGTAACATCAGGGTCGCTTTTGCTAATGGTGTGACTAGTCGAGGATTTCGACTTTCACACCGGAGACACGTCCAAGTGATAAAAGTTGATTGGTTGGCGCATCCTTGTAAATATCGATTTTTCGTCCACGGACAGCGGCGCCGGTATCATCGGCTCTGCGTTTTTGAACCGTGCCGTCCGGAAAGGTTAGCTTAACCCATGTGCCTAGAGGAATGACGTTCGGGTCAACGGCAATGGTCACCCCGTCTTGGGTTGGACGCCCGCTCGCCGTTGTTCCGCTCGTATTGTACCAAGTGACTTCGAATCCTGTTAGGACATGTGAGGAAGAGGATTGCTTGCTTGATTGGTTATTCGCAGTTTGAGAAGCTTGACTGTTAGCGGTGCCAGAATCACGACTGCGGCTGGCTACTTGAACTTGGCGTTTTTCTTTTCGGGATTGAAGTTCACGTTGAAGTCGTTTGTTTTCCTGCTCTTTTTGCTGGTTGATCTGTTTTAACTGTTGTATCTCTTCATTGGACTGTTCCAAATCTTTTTCCAGTTCTTTGATGGTGCTTTCCAGTTCTTCTTTGGTTTCTTCAAAGCGTTCCTCTATGGATTGAAGCTGGTCTTTGAGCTCGAATAATTCAGACTCCATTTGGGTGTTTTCTTGCTCTAATGCGGCTTTCTCAGTCTCCAGCACTTCTTTTTCTTTCTTGATGGCGTCCATTTCTTCCGCGTAAGTTTGGGGAATCTCATACAGGGCATACAGCTGAAGACCAATGATGGTGAGCAAGATCAATCCGGCCAACACCCATTTGGTGTTTGAATTCATGACATCACCTCTGGTTGTTTTCTACCTCTAGCATTATAACGGAAGCAGAAGTGATGTCAATGATAAAATAGGCCAATAAAGTTAATAAATGGAAAAATAGTGGCAGACGTTTACCTTGTAAACGCCGCCGCTGCGAAGGATTGTGTTTAATACTGATAATGACGGTTTACGATGAAATTTTTTTTCAGCGAGCATCGAGAAATATGCTGTAACTGCCGGTTAGATCATCATACTGTCCCCAGTTGACATGAAGATTATAAAGGTAGAGCCCTGGATCTTCAGGGAGTACAAACTGGTTGCCCTCAATTGTTTTCCAGGTATGCTGTCCGCCGTGCCATTCCTGAACTCTCATGTGAGGATTTTGCGGAGCATATTCAAATTTGATCTCCACAGTCCCTCCAGCCTGGACGGGGGCAGGCTGCGTGTTTCCTGAGAGTTGTTCAGGGCGGATTTCACCCCGTAAAACAGGCACTTCTTGACCATTAACGGTAATGGTGGGGATTTGGCTTCGTTTTAATTCGGTTTGAGACTCAGCAAAGTACTCCATCCCTTCATCCATGTTATTGAGGGTACAGCCCCCGATCAGGATCAGCATTGCCACAACACAACACAATCTTTTCATGGTAACCACCTCGTTCTGCAATTTAAATCGGTTGTTTTTAATCAGTGGAGGTTTTTTTATGAAAGCTTTTTTAGGTTACCTCCGCTCAGAAGTTATATGCGTCACTGGATGGTCAGAATTAAAGTTTCATTTGCATCCCTGTCCGGCGGATTTTAACATCATAAGTCACATCAATGATGGCATGGGGAAACTCTTTTTCCCAGTCTATTTTTTCCCATGTTTTGTAATGATACGCTTTCAGCTTTAAGCCCAGTTTCAAGGCATCTACTCCGTATTCTGTCTGCAATTTGCTGATCAGTTCATGGGCCCTATTCTGCAGTTGCTCTTCTGCTTTTTTGGCTACATCTTCAAGCACAGCCGGATCGTTAAGTTGAATGTCAGCGTTTTTCTCCTTGACCTCTGCTTCAATCTCCACATGATAACTGGCTTTGATTTGGCCGTTATTAACCTGAATACGGGTTTTGGTTTTTAAGTGTTCCGGATCGAGCAGGACCTGATGACGCTTGTCATTTTCGTTAATGGAAACAAGAAACTCCCCGCCTGTGCCCATACCTTGGAGTTGCATAAGGATCCAGGCTTCACTGTCGGTAAGGGTACCGATCATTTTTGCTCCTTTAAATAAGGCCACGCCCTTCCAGGCTACCTCATTCTTATCGGCCTTGATGTAATTCGTTTGCGGTTCAAATGTGGTGCTTGACAGAGCAATATAGAAATCTCCCAGTGAGATGTCCGGCAATTCTTCCATCCGTGCGCCGTTCTCAAGCATGAGCATGATATACACAATCGGCACTTGCTCCAGATCGGTGTACACACGTAAGACGTCTTCTGCCTTGCCCTCTGAGATTAACAGCCACAGCAAGCGCCGTATTTGGGGATTGCGTCGGAAGCCGTCGATGATTTCCTTGATTCTCTCCCGGGCCACCTCCTCACTGATGACTAACACCCGGGTATGGCCCATAAACAGTTGCTGATTTAAGCGTTTTTGGAGATTGTCCAAGGCCTGGCTGACAGAGAAACCGGTGGCACTCATCACTTTGACGGATTCGGCGCCGCCGCCTCCTCCGCCCCCGCCTCCTTCAGCTCCGCCAGCAATGCGGATGGGGATCGGTACCTGAATGGTCACCTTGTACTTTTGGCCGGCATTTTGTTCCTCCTGGCTTGGTTTGTCGACGGCAATGGCCACCACAGAGATACGCTCTTCAAGGTCCCGCCGGTCCCAACAGCCGGCTGTTGTCAGGAGCAGGGTAATGGTTAACGTCAGACAGAGAAGACGTTTTAGCACAGGCATGCTGTCACCTTCTTCGTCAGCTTATTGGGAGCTGGTATTGTTATCTGGTTTGTCCCTTGTTTGTTGATTTGTTTGGTCTTGCTGGTTGGGGAGTCAGGCCAATTTTTCTGATACGGGCGATAATAAGCAACAGGATCGGCACCCCTCCGCCGACTATCAACCCGGCATAGCCGGCATAGGTTTGCCAGTCGGACAAGGTATGCACGTTTTCGGGAATCGAAGCGATCCAGTACACGATGGGCAGGAAAATGAGCGCATAGACGTGTGTTTTTCCCCGGGCGACATACTTTTTGGCTAAAAAGGAGGTGGCGTAGAACAAGTTGGCCGAGGAAGTGAACACGGCAGCCACCCACACCCCCAGAAAAGCGGACTCTACTCTTTCCAATATCACGCCTGGCACCTCTGTGGTTTTAACCAGCTCAAAGGTGGGCCAAAGGAGCACTTGCAACTCTTCTGTGCCGAACGTGCCCACAGCGACAACCACTACCGCCGTATAGATTAAGAGGGGAGTGGAAAAGCCAATCACATTGGCTGGCAGGGTTTCTTTGGTCACAAAAGTATAGCCGCCGAAAACGGTGATCACTTCATACCCCGCATAAGCAAAGGCGGAGATGACGACCCCGTACAGGAAATCTTGCCAGCGCACGTCTGGCCACAGCGGCAGAAAATATTCCAGCTTGAAACTTTGCACAGCAAACAGAATGATTAAAATACTGGGAATCACAATGAGGGGCAGCAGTAATTCGTTGATCCTGGCCACCACCTCCACTTCGTACCATGTTAAAATGTAGGAAAGGAGCAACATGCTTATAATTATCACTTCGAGCGGCGTGTTTATTAAGACAGCAGAGACAACCACTTCACCAAAGGCCCGGACGACCATGGCCACGGCAAACAGCCAATACCCGATAAATCCCACAATGATGGGTGCAGCCAGCACCTTGCCAATCATATTGGGGTTATGTTTGGTGCCTAAAATCTCCGGGGCATAGGAAGCCAAGCTTTTCAAGGGAAAGCGAAAACTTAACCGGGTCAAGATGATCATGAAAAGTAAAGTGACCAAGCCGCCCAGAATGGTGGTCAGCCAGGCGGCTTCGCGGGCCGCTTCAGACATACCCCGGGGGAGGGTTAAAATCCCTACGCCAATCAGTGTGCTGGCGATGAGGGAACCGGATTGCCTGGGAGTGATGATCACTTTTTCTTGTTCAGCTTGAGGGGCTTTATTGGCCGTTGGCCTGCCCATGTCCTTGCGCAGTTGCATGCTGCTCTCCACCTTGCTGCTGAGTTGTCTGTTGACGGTAGGTATTCTGTGTGTTAAAAGGCGTTGGCCGTTTTTCCAGATTATACAAAGGTGCCCGGAACACGGTGTCTTTCAGATCCGACAGGCGGGCAGGGCTAAACCCGGCCATATAAGGCACATTGAAAGACTTTAAAGAACAGAGATGGATGATGATGATAATGGCAAAAAACATAATGCCATACAGTCCAAACATACCTGCTGACAACATCATAGGGAAACGCAGCATCCTGAGGGCGATGGCGGCACTGTAATTGGGGATGACAAACGATGAAATAGTGGTTAATCCGACAACAATCACCATGATGGGACTGACCAGACCGGCAGTCACAGCCGCCTCACCGATAACCAGGGCACCTACAATGCCGATGGTTGGCCCAATTAATCCGGGCAGACGGACACTGGCTTCCCTCAAAATTTCAACCGCGATTTCCATTAGGATCGCTTCCACAATGGCAGGAAAAGGCACGGTCGCCCGCCCTGCTGCCATGGCGATGACCAGTTTGGAGGGAATCATTTCCGGATGAAAGGAGGAAAAGGCAATATACAGAGAGGGAAGCAGTAAGGCAAAGAAGAAGCTGAGCACGCGGATAAAGCGTACCAAGCTGCCGATAATAAACCGCTCATAATAATCCTCTGGACTGTGATAAAACTGGATAAAGATAGCCGGAACGATCAGCGCGAAAGGAGAACCGTCCACCAGGATAATCACTTTGCCTTCCAGCAGGTGGGAGACAGCTTTATCAGGACGTTCGGTGTACTGCACTTGCGGGAAAGGAGACCAGGGATGGTCTTCAATCAGCTGCTCAATATAGCCGCTCTCCAGGATGCCATCGAAGGTAATGTTCTCCATTCTGTTTTTCACTTCTTGCAAGGTGTTTTTGTCCACCAAACCGTCTATATACATCAAGCCCACATCAGTTTGGGTGCGTTCGCCTATTTTATAATGAACCAGACGTAGCTGGGGATCTCTGATCCTGTGGCGGATCAAGGCGGTGTTGACCCGTATCGTTTCTGTAAATCCGTCACGGGGCCCCCTGATCACTTGTTCGTTACTGGGCTCTTCCACACCCCTCGTTTCCCAGCCCCGTGTGTCTACAATTAAAGCTTTATCGACCTGATCGATCAACAGGACACTGTCCCCGACCAAGATGCTTTCCACGATCTGTTTCAATTCCAGCGCTTCTTCCACTTCACTGGCATAAAGTCCGGCGGTCTTCACCCATGCATACATTTGTTTGTGATCGGTCAGCAGGTGATCAGGGATCCGGTCTATGATCTCTCTGGTTAAAGCGCCAATGACGTACTCATCAGTTACAAAATTATTGGTCAATCCGTCAATAAAAAACATGACTGCTTTCAGATGTTGATGTCCCCCAATGTAAAATTCGCGTTCCACAAGATCTTCACAGTCTTTAAAAATGTCTTTCAGCCACTTGACATTAACGTCCAAGGATTCATGCAGGCGGATGCCCTGTAAAGGTTCCAGCTGCTTTTTTTCATATTCCTGCTGCAGTTTCTTCTTCTTTAATTCTGCCACACTTAACGGCTTGATAAATTTTCGTTTCATGATCAGGGCTCCTTAAACATGCTAAAATGAACATGGAAAGAACATATAGAACATGCTTAGTAAGATAGTTTTTGGCATTTGGGCCATTTTATGCGCACCTTTGACGTGGTGAAGAGATCATATTCATAGAGGAGCGGAGCAATGTGAAATGGACAAGCATTATTTTGGCTGGGGGAGCCAGCCGCCGCATGGGCCAGACCAAAGCATTGCTTACGATTCAGAATCAGACCATGGTTGAGCGGCTGTCAGAATTGTTAAGCCCCTTTTCAACGGATATCGTCATTGTT
The DNA here is from genome assembly GCF_030814135.1 of Caldalkalibacillus uzonensis. Classification (NCBI taxonomy): domain Bacteria; kingdom Bacillati; phylum Bacillota; class Bacilli; order Caryophanales; family Bacillaceae; genus Caldalkalibacillus; species Caldalkalibacillus uzonensis. The sequence continues at coordinate 161,024 of NZ_JAUSUQ010000005.1, forward strand.
GTTCGCCAAGAGGATCATGACCAAATAGCTTCCCTTTTTAGGGAGGGTAAATCTGTTCATCTTGTACAGGATGACCCGCGCTATAAGGGATATGGCCCCTTGGCGGGCATGTATACTGGGATGAAGGCCGTTTTTTCTCCGTATTATTTTGTATGTGCCTGTGATATGCCTTGTTTGGATAAGGATTATCTGCACGGGTTAAAACAACTCATTCAGGAACAGCCGGGACATGAAGCCTACGTGCCGTTATCTGGCGGAAAGTATCAACCTTTTGCCGGGGTATATCGGAATCTGGCTGCCCAAATTGAGGAATTGCTGGAGCGGGGGGAAAAGCGGTGGAGTGATCTTTTTTCCAAATTGAAAAAAGGCTATTTGATCCAAGAAGAAGAATGGCAAACCTGGACCAAACAGCCGGATCCTTTTTTCAATATGAATACACCCCAGGATTATAACAAGATTCGCTCAGGATGGGTATAAACGTTCATTTGATTGCCCCGGATAAAACCAGCCGTGGTGATATTAAGCTCGTCCGCCATCCGTAAGGCCAATTCAGTCGGGGCTGATTTGGAGAGCAGAATGCCTATGCCCATCTTGGAAACTTTCAGCAACACCTCTGAGGATATTCGGCCGCTGAAGGTGATAATTTTATCACCAACAGGAATACGCTGCATCAGACAATAGCCGTATAATTTATCTAGAGTGTTGTGGCGGCCGATATCCGTCCGGGTGACTAGAATGCCCTCTGGGGAACATAAAGCAGCGTTGTGCACCCCGCCGGTTGTTTTAAAAGTGTTGCTTTGGTTTTGCATCTCAGCCATTAAAGCCAAGCATGTTTCGGCCGTAATGGCAAGTTTGGTGACAGCTGTTTTAGCTGTGCGCACATCATTATAAAAATAAAATGACTGGCGGCTTTTCCCGCAACAGGAACCGATAAAGCGTTTGGAATGGAACGTCTGTGCAGGTGTAGAGCAATGATGCAATTCAACATAGGCCAGCCCTTGGTCATCATCAATATGAAGTGACTTGATTTCAGTGTAACGGCAGATCACACCTTCTGAAGCCAAAAAACCAACGGTCATTTCCTCCAGGTGAGTTGGTGTACACACCAAAGTGGCAAACTCGTCTCCGTTCAGGTAAATGGTTAAAGGATATTCAGTGACAATCTGGTCCTCACAAGAGACAACACACTTATCCTTGTATTTCATCATGCGCCAGCCTGTGGTGATCTCTGGTGTGGTCATTTTTTTCTCTCCTTCACAGGGGTTTCAAAAAAACAAAAAAGATATTGTCATGTATACGTTATCATGATAATATTGTTTCAGACAACGTTTTGTAAGAAATCTGTCACAATTAATGATTACATCAGTGATTTTCGTCACTGACACACTTACTACCGGTGCTCTGTTCCTTATTGATACGAGACAGCGGCCCTGTCATCGGTTAATAGGGGGGTGGAGCCAGTCAGATCAGCACTGACCGTTGGCACTTGGTAGTGGCCCTGCTAAAGGCTAACCGTCGTAAACCATTTGCAGCGTAAAACTGCAAAGTGTTTACGACGGTTTTTTGTGTGAAAACGAATTCACAATGAAGCAAGGGACAAAGTTGAAAGGAGATGGGGAAGGATGGCGAAACAGAAAAACCGCTGGCTAATTGCTGCCTCTATGGGCTTGTTTAACGGTCTGGGCCGCATTATGTGGGCCTCTATTTCCGATTACATTGGCCGTCCCAATGTATATACTGCTTTTTTTGTGATTCAGCGTATATTTTTGGCGGTATGTTCGTTATCGCTTTGGCCGTATCCCTCTTCATCCGCCTTGACATTCGACGCTTGCGCGTCCGTAATACCAAAGAAGCCAAGCAGGGCAACATGGAGCTGGCCGGTTAAGCTGGCAGAAGAGAATAGCTGAGTTGTATGTTGAGTTATTTACCGTTCCAAGCAGTCGTGCTAATATTAAATAAAGACTGAAGAAGGTTGGACAGAATGAACAAGTATGAAGCCGAGTTTAGCAATCTGGTCAGAGCTTTCCGCAAGAAACATATGGGCAAAGGGCCACGCAAGATTGTGACCACCTTCTGTAAAAATTGGGCGATTTGTGAATTGGAAGGGAACCTGTCTCCTGTGGAAAAATTTATTGCCAATTACGATGAAGGCAAGCAAATGTTGCGTGCCGCCCGCACTGAGATGGTCAAAGAGATGTACCGGCAAAACCATCCGGTTGAAATGGAAGAATTCTTGGGGGCTAAGTTTGTTGACCTGTTTGTGGATATTGATATAGAACGGGATTTTGGTATGTCCATCTTTGTCTTTGATCAGGATATTGAGGCTAAGTTTTGTAAGCATAAACGAGAAGAATAGGGATCAGCTACATTTGGGAAACAGATTCAGTCGCCTATTGCAGTTGTTGGCTCTTCGGTAGCGCTCCTGCTGGAAGGGCAACACGCCGTAGTATCGTTGTTCCAGGTGAACGAACAAACGATATACGGCGTTTTTTTCAACATAGAAAGTGAGTACAGCAGAAAAACAGGTCAGCACAGCACAACATATTGTTAAGGGAGAGGATTGTCATGGGTAAAACCAAACATACAGGACCGATCAAACTGGACACATCCCCAACCCCTTCCCTGTGGGTCAGCAAGGTGCCGATGGGGCTGGGCAAAATCAAACCGAAACATATTCGGGACACCCTTAAAGTGGTGTGGGAAAACCGGGATAACCTGCCTTATGCCTACAGGATCCTGACCCAAGGCGTGTGCGATGGCTGTGCCTTGGGGGTGGGGGGGTTATACGACCAGACCCTGACAGGGCCCCATTTGTGCACCACCCGCCTCAATGTATTGCGCTTAAATACCATGCCGGCTTTAAATCCAGCCGTGTTGGAGGATGTCGAGGCGTTAAGGAAACTGGACAGCACCGAGTTGCGCAAGCTGGGCCGGATCCCGTTTCCCATGTCAAGAAAGCCGGGAGAAAACAAGTTTACCCGCCTCAGCTGGGATGAGGCCCTGAACCGCATTGCAACCAAAATCAGAAGCATTGACCCCAAACAGCTGGCCTTTTACCTCACATCCCGCGGCATTACCAATGAGGTGTATTACACAGCGACCAAAGTGGCCCGTTTTCTGGGCACCAACAATATTGACAATGCTTCACGCATTTGTCATTCGCCCAGCAAAACGGCCCTGAAACGTTCCTTGGGCATTGCGGCTTCCAGCTGCAGTTATAAGGATTGGATCGGCACCGATGTGCTGATTTTCTGGGGCTCCGTTCCTTCCAACAACCAGCCTGTCTCCACCAAGTATATGTATGCGGCCAAGAAGAAGGGGACCAAAATTATCCTCATTAATCCTTACCGTGAACCGTCTATGGAAAATTACTGGATTCCCTCCATCCCTGAGAGTGCCTTATTTGGCACTAAATTGGTGGATGATGTCTACCAAGTGAACATTGGCGGGGACATTGCCTTTATGAACGGGGTGATGAAACACTGGTTTGAAATGGAAGAGCAAGAAACCGGCTCAGCCATTGATCTTGCCTTTGTCCGTGAACATACCAATGGTTTCGAAGAGTTGAAAGCCCATGTGCTGAAACAAGACTGGGCCTCACTGGAGAAGTCGGCCGGTGTGTCCCGCGAGCGGATGAAAGCGTTCGCCGATCTGTTGGCCAAGGCCAAGTCAGGCGTTTTTGTGTGGAGCATGGGCCTGACCCAGCACCGCTTTGGCACAGACAACGTCTCCCAAGTGGCGAACCTGGCCATGCTGCGCGGGTTTATCGGGCGTGAACATTGCGGTGTCATGCCCATTCGCGGTCACAGCGGCGTCCAAGGAGCAGGTGAGATGGGGGCCGAACCCATGTCACTTCCTGGCGGCGGTCCCTTGGATGAGGAGAATGTCAAGCGCATGGAAGAGATTTGGGGCTTTGAGATCCCCAGATGGCCTGGCGATATTGTGGGTGTCTCCCTGGAAAATGCCTTGCTGCCCGATGGCCATGAGCGCAAAACAAAACTGTTCTACACCAGCGGCGGCAATTTCTTGGAAACCATGCCTGACCCTGATTTTGTGAAGAAATGTCTTGAGGCCGTCGAGTTACGGGTGCATCAGGATATTATTCTTAATACCTCCACATTGGTGGATGCCAAAGAAGAGGTGATTGTGCTGCCGGCCATGACCCGCTTTGAACAGCCGGGGGGAAGCACCTCCACTAGCACGGAACGCATGGTTTATTTCAGTCCGGAAATCAAAGGGCCGCGTATTGAAGAGGCCAGAGCCGAATGGCAGATTTATATCGACCTTGCTTCCAGGGTATATCCGGAAAAGGCGCACCTGATTCAGTTTAAAGATGCCCAGGCCATCCGGGAGGAGATTGCTAAAGCTAACCCTAATTATGACGGCATCCAGCATTTGAAAAAACAAGGAGACTTCTTTCAATGGGGCGGGGCCTGGCTGTGCGAAGACGGGATTTGCCCCACCCCGGACGGGAAAGGCAATTTGATTCCCATAGAGATTCCGGAGCTGCGCAAAACAGAAGGACAATTCTACGTCACCACCCGGCGGGGCAAGCAATTTAACTCCATGATTTTCAGTGAAAAAGACCCCGCGACAGGGGGAGAGCGGCACGATATCTTTATCAATCCGGAAGATGCCAAAAAGCTGAATATTGAAGAGGGTGAGGCCATTGTGGTCTATAACCAGTTTGGCTTCTTACAAGGACGGGCCAAATATGAGGATGTCCGTCCTGGCAATATTCAGGTTTATTGGCCGGAAGGCAATGTGCTCCTGGAAAAAGGAGTCTATGAAGAATTTGCGGGTGTGCCCGAATACAATGTGGCTGCCGTGGTGGAAAAAGCAGACACGTACTATGCCCATAAAGATACCCGTTATGTAGAGAAGCGCATTGAGGATCTGGAAACGGAAGTGAGTTAAACGGTCCATCGTTGTTACAGAATATGACCTCTTAAGCCCTGTTTCACGCTGGAACAGGGCTTTGTTTAAGTTAAGATATCAGCAAAGAAATGAATCTGAACGGGAGTTGGAACAGCCATGAACCAAAACCGAGTGCCCCTTGATGTATCCGCAGCGATCAACCGGATTATGGCCAGGGTTGAGTTGGGTGAAACGGAAGTGGTTCCCCTTGCGGAAGCCAATGGCCGTTACCTGGCTGAAGATTTGATTGCCGATCACCCGGTTCCCTCCTTTAACCTGGATCGAGGTCAAACGGCCGGTTAAACCAGGGGAAAATATTGCCCGGAGGGGAGAAGATACACTGCAAGGAGAAGTGGAAGTGTTGTGGCTGGAGCGGCCGGATGAGGGGAATTTTTATGTCTAAACAACAAAACCAGATCCCGGTATTACAGATAGTCGGGTATAAAAACAGCGGCAAAACCACATTGATCACCAAGGTGGTTCGCCACCTCGTCCATGGGTATGGCCTGCGCATTTTAACGGTCAAACATGATCATGGCCATTTTGATATGGACCGGGAGGGAACCGATACCTGGGCTCACCGCCAGGCAGGTGCACAGTCCATTCTGATTCAGTCTCCACATGGAATAGGATTGACAATGGCACATGATCAGGAAAAATCTTTAGACCAGTTACTCCGGCTGGTCCAACATGCAGGTGATTATGATTTGGCTCTTGTGGAAGGATTTAAACAAGCTGATTTTCCTAAGCTGGTTCTGATCCGTCATGAGAAAGATTTGCCTTTGCTTGAACAGCTGTCTAACATTAAGTGGGCCGTGTTCTGGCAGGAAGCCGACCGGCAGCACTATGTCCATCAGTGTGATCGCAGGGGGATTGCCCCTTTTCCAACAGGATTGTTGGTTGAGACGGACAAACTGCTGACATGGGTAGAAACAATCGTGCTGTAACAACGAAAGCTCCACAAAAAGCCCCATGCGTCATAGAGACGTACGGGGCTCTACCATAAGGAGAATGAACCTTCATAAGAGGACTCAACCTTGAATCATTACTTCGATCTTGGCATTTCGGGCTTGTTGCTCTTCAGCTGAAGCCAGATCATATTTTTTTAATAAATGAAATGCTTCGTTTAAAGTCGCTTGATCCACATCGGAAGTTAAAAAGGCTTTGAACCGGCTGTACAAGTCCTCAGGTAAAAACGGCGCTTGTTCTTCCAACTTTTTTTGCACATCCTCCAAAGAATGGTCCAGTTTACATTCACTCATCTGTGACACCCTCCCACTCTTTTTCTCTATCATAATACAGAAAATATTAAATGTGAAATATATATGGTGACCTGTACAGAGGTCACCATTTAAAATGTTGCTGAACTTTTTTGGGCTCTTCTACCATGTTTCTACTCTAGACACCATTCAATAAAAGAAGCCTCTGCGGGCGAAGGGCCGTGGGAAGAAAGGACGGCGGAAGAATGGTCTTCTAAATCCAGCAAACGGGAAAAAGGCAGCTGCGAAGGCAATAGCAGCAATCGCAGCAAGAGCTACCGCCACTGGAAAGAAAAAGAACAAAACTTCTTCTCCTTTTTCCTTTGATGTGGTTGTTATGGCGTGCTTAGCGTCAGGTGTCCCTTCTTCAACTTTCGGCTCAAGTGAGACACCCTGTCCGAGGGGGGTAATATAAACATGAGTAGGTGTAACCCTGTCAACACGACCGGATATTCTTCTCCCATCTCTTGTCCGGATATATGCGATACGCCCTATATTAGCCCGGCAAAGGTGATAATACGGGTGGGCCATAACCATACCTCCTTTAATTATAGTAATAAGCAGACTCAAAATTAGTGTATGTATTTTAATTTTTGAAAGATTGGACATGTGTATATAGACTCTCAAAAGATTTTGTAAGGAAAAGGTTGTCCAATTATGAGTTCTATTTCCTTGGTACAGGCCATAAGCTGTACTAACGGATGTGCAATCAGTGAGGTATTTAAGGAGAGGTGCCGTATGGATAGTGTGATTGCCTGGACAGACGGGATATTAGCGTTTATATTGTGGGCCATCGGTTTGTCTGCGTTGGTCATGTTGTACAGGGATCAACCTCATTTAACGGAGTAGATGTTTCTACTCCGTTTGTTTGTTGTTGGCCGCTTGGTTTTCCTCCAAATCGTTGATTTGAACCCCTTCCTTGCCATCCTCATTGAACCACTTTTGAATCTCTTCGGCATCAGCTTCTGCCGTAAAGCCAATATTGAGTGTTCCGCTCAGTTCCTGGACCACCAATTCTTGAATCTTGTAATTGATGTTTTCAATATGGACCGGTTTGATGTTTTCCAGCTTCTGTCTCAATTCCTCATTATCTTTCTCCAGTTTTTGAAGGCGCTCTTCCAGGTGTTGAATATATTCCGGGGGTAAATAAACGTACATGTGGACCACCTCAACGGATAGTGTCAGCCACAGTCCATGTGACAGAGGCCAGCTTATAACCTTAGGCTCATACTATAGTGTATGACAAAGTGTGTGGGCGATTGCCACATGATTGAGCCATTTGACCAATTATGAACGTGCAAGGCAGGTGCCTCGTCCAGATGAAATCCCCTGACATATCTATATAGTAAGCCTTAGACACAGACGAACGTCGATATAACTGGGCTAAATTTGTTTTTTATGATTAACACAAAAAGGAAGTTTATCGAGAGGAGGGATCGGTGCATGTCCTATTATTACCATCTGTGCAGAAGGAACATTGGCCGGGGGGCAATAATTCGAACCAGAGACGGCAGGGAGTTCCGCGGAATTATTTCCCGTGTGACACCGACACACGTTCTGTTAACGCCTATGAGCAGAAGGGTGTCGGGAAAAACGGCTGAAGGGGTACGCTATGAAGCTCAAACTGCAAAAACAGACAACCGCCAGCCGGAAGGTACCGAAATCTTGTGGGGATGGTGGCTCCCGTTTTTGGCTATTTCTTCTCTAGCCTTTCTTCCCTTTTTCCTTTTCCCATTCTGGTGGTAAGTAAAAAGCCCCTTGAACGGAAGGGGCCTGGTAAGGTTATTCAGAGCGAAACATGGTATAGGGGTAAGCAGGAAACGGTACAGGATGCACAGGAATAACGGGATGGGGAAAAAGCGGATGGGGTGACACAGGGTTTATGGATGGGTGATACACCATGCCCCACTCCAGGGGGTGAGTAAGATCATCCCCTGCTGGCCAGCTGGGTGTATAAATGTGGGCATGTGAAACATGGGACCAATATGGATACATGAGGCTTCCTCCTTTGTGTTGCATAAGGTAAAAGGCAAGGCACTCAACCAATTTCTTCATTATATGCATGTGTACAATCCCATGGTGAATTTGTGTCATAAGATATATGACGCAAGTGAAAAAATTGGTCGAGAAATTAAATAAGGTTTTGTGAGGAGGATAAATTGTGCCGCAACATCTGTATCGGTTGTGTTGCTCCTGCATCGGAAAAACGGCAAGGATACGGACTCGAGACGGTCGGGTATTGACGGGGCGTATTTGTTGGGTGACGCCATCCCATGTTCACCTCATTCCTGTTGGGAGACCGGTTAATCAGGAGAATGAAAAGGTTACGGTTCAGCACGCCCTAGCGGATCATATGCTGCAACGGGGAACCGAAATATGGTTTTTTGGTGGCCGGATTATTGTCCCCTTAATCGCAATTATGGGTTTAACGATTGTAGGCACAGCACCGTTTTGGGGAGGGCCGTTTTAAAGGGCCCTATGATAAACATACTGTTAAGGATTAACGCCTAGCCCCTTGTTAGCTCAGCGTTTTAATGCTTGAAAAGACCTCTTTTACGGGAGGTCTTTTTTTGTGGCTCTGTACAGTGGTGTTTCACCATGAGATCATCAGGCGTCTTTGAAGAAGCGGTGAGAAAAATGTTTCAGCTCATCTAAGTCGTCAATCTCTACCTTGGTGCCTTGCTCATAGGGGGACATAATCAGTCCTGCTTTTTTAAATACAGTAGGGGAGCCACACTGGGCGCAAAAAGCAGCCTGGGGATGGTTCATCTTTTTGCAGGGATCTCCCATAGGTCCGCCGTCATTGGTACATTTGTTTTGCAGAGGAGCCCCGCAATGAGTACAATACTGGTCTTTCTCATCCGGTTGACGCCCACAGCGAATGCAATACTCCACTTTCATTCTTTCACCTTCCATCTTTGCTCACCAATTGAATACGGGCTCATATGATAAGATATGAAGACCGTGTGAGGAGGGTTCATCGCCATGATTCCGAATGACATGGATCTCAATCAATGGAAGACTTATGCCCAAAGACTGCTGGGCAGGGATTTTTTTGCCGATTTTGCCGCTGATTTTGATATGCACAATACGGAACCAAAATATAATATCTATCGAAGTGCCTCCGAGATCATTGTATTAATTAACCTTCCTTACGTCCGGGATCTCTCTCAAATCAAATTAAATGTCCGGGAACAGGAACTCTTTATTAAAGGAAAAATTGATTTGGGTTATGAGCACATGGAAACGGTTCAAAACCAGATCTTTTCGGGCAGTTTTGAAAAAACCATCTCACTGCCTGCTCTGGTCAATACTAAAAGAGTGAATGCCCAGTATCAACGGGGAATATTGAAAGTACAGCTGTTCCCTAAGTTAAGAGGAGAGGGAAAAGCTGTTAACATTGAAGACATTTAATATACGGCTATTATTTTTGATAATTTACACATGTCGTAAAAAAATCCCACCAGGTGTGGGATTTTAGCTATAATTGGACTTGAGGCTGATCAACAAGATCAGGATCCTTGACTACATTTAAATCAAACTTTGTGACAGGTCTGTTAAAAGCGTCACCAAAAATTTCCTGTCCGCCAACCGATTGATCGTTACCGGCATATCCTTTGTGGATAGCATCGCCAAAGTTGACGGTTCCGTTAAAGGATACATTGAGAACGCTTATAAAGCAGATGCGGTTAAAATGGGTGAACAACTCTTTATCCCTCCTTGTGCTGGATGAAATAGGACAGAGGACTAAGGCAACCCATCTGATTCGGATGCTGCCCCAGGGGATAGATCTTCATCATCTACAGCCGGACGCGGGACTGCCACCTGTCCGGGGTCAGGGATTTCTCCCAGAGCCACCTCCTCATCCGCGGACACTGCTTCTTCCTCTCTCTCCTCAAGCTGTGGAAAATAGGTGGTGGCAGTGGCTCGGTTATGGCAAATAATCGTTTTACCAATGTTAAGCGAACCAATATTCGTAATCGCGTTCACTCTGATATTCGTAATCCTGATGTGCATCAGCGACAGTCCTTTCGTTAAGGGTTCTCTGTTCATGGGTTTACAATTGTTTTTGAGGCTGATCGATCAGGTCAGGATCTTTGACCAGATTTTTATCAAAGTTGGTGGCCGGCCCATTCACAGCATCCCCGATAACCGTCTGCCCGCCGACTGATTTGGAGTTGGCCGAATGCCCCTTGTGGATGACATTACCAAAGTTGACTGATCCGTTACTGGAAATGTTGTTGATTCTGATCCCAAATATATTGTTAATGTGTGTCACTGGAATCACCCGAATCACCTTTTTTGGCATGTTTGTTTTATTGTATGTTTAAGGGTATGACGCGTGAGTTCTTTTCTCTTCTTACATTTCATGGAAAAACATGAAATGGATTAAAAGACCGGGAGCCAATTCCCCCGGTTTTTGGCGAGATTGTCAGTTAGGCCTAGATACTACATTCTATGCACAGAAAGGAGAGATGCCATCACTTAGAGAGACCGTTCTAGTTTAGTTTGTTAATTTGTATTTATTTTTTCCTGATGAACAGATTCCTGGCCCACTCCATCCTCTGACCAGCCTGGATAAATTGCCTAAACGGAATAAAAATTAAAAAAAACTTGTTTTTCTGACCTCTTTTGACTAAAATAAGATATAGAACATAAAACATAGTTGTTTAATAGGAAAAGGAGGAATATGCATGTCCAATCAAACGCTTGAAACGGCTCAAACAGCACCAAGTTTGCCTCGTATCGGCGATCCTGCACCTCAGTTTGAAGCGCCAACGACCCATGGTCCTGTTAAATTGGAGGATTACAAAGGCTCTTGGCTGGTCTTGTTCTCCCATCCGGCAGATTTTACACCGGTGTGCACGACAGAATTTATTGCCTTCCAAGAGATTTATCCCCGGCTAAAAGAACTAAACACTGAGTTGCTCGGTTTAAGTGTCGACAGCTTGCCGGCTCACATTGCCTGGATGAGAAATATTGAGGAAAAAACAGGCGTAAAGATTGAATTCCCGGTCATTGCCGATTTGAGCCGAGAGGTGGCGACCAAATACGGCATGATCCATCCCAATGAAAGCACAACAGAAACAAACAGAGCGGTATTTGTCATTGATGACAAACAAAAAATTCGCGCACTGATCTATTATCCGTTGACCACCGGCCGCAACATAGAAGAAATTGTCAGACTGGTGGAAGCTTTGCAAACAACAGACAAACACCAGGTGTCTACTCCTGCTAACTGGAAAAAAGGTGACAAAGTGGTTGTGCCACCGCCGCAAACACAGCAAGCGGCTGAAGAGAGAGCCAAAGATCCTAATCTTGAAGTGACCGACTGGTATTTGTCCAAAAAAGAGCTGTAAGGAGGCATGGTGATGCCTTGCATACAGCCTGATAGTTTTTTGTCTCCTGCCGAAATTAAGTCCTATTTGGGAACTCTTGCCGATCAGCCCTTGACTGAAGCCGAATTATCCAAGCAGATTCAGCAGCCGCTGTTTAAAGTGCGCAGTACGGTACGTGAACTGGTCAGACTCGGGTATGTGCGGCAGAAAGATAACGTCGCTCTGACGGAGAAAGGATTAACCTATTTGCATGACATATATGGTACGCAAGGAACCTAAGCTGCAAACAGATTTAGCTCAATAATAGCTTCAAACATTTGGGCTTTTAAAATGAATCCACTTGCTTCTTAACCGTGTAGATACTTTTTCTGCACGGATTTTTATTACGAATATTATCGTAATATTTTATATTGTAGTAAAAACAAAAATGTATTAAAATATAGGAGAACATATCAGAGCATGTCAGCTTTGCCTTATGAATTGACATATTTATCATACACCAGTAACATATAACTGCATGTTAATTAATTATACGCGTTTGTTTGAGTTCGAGAAAAAGACGTCACATTTGTACAAATAGAAGGTTTAAAAAGGGGATGGGGATGATGTCTAATACAATCAATACACGGTCTATGATTTTTACGCTGTACGGAGATTATATTCAATATTATGGTGGTGAAATTTGGATTGGCAGCCTCATTCGCCTATTGGAGGAATTTGGCCATAATGCACAGTCAGTACGTGCAGCCATGTCCCGTATGCAAAAGCAAGGATGGGTAAAAGCGAGAAAAGAAGGAAATAAAAGTTACTATTATTTGACTGAACGAGGAAAAAAACGTATGGAAGACGCAGCTAAACGGATTTATAAACTGAAAGCTGAGGAGTGGGATGGTAAATGGCGCATACTAATCTATACCATACCGGAAACCATGCGTCATGTACGTGACGAGCTAAGACAAGAATTGATCTGGAGCGGGTTTGGTTCTCTGACGCATAGTTGCTGGATCTCTCCTAATCCACTGGAAGAGCAAGTGGAAGAGATGATAGACCGATATGAGATCAGGGAATATGTTGATTTTTTTCAAGCACAATACCAGGGACCCCATGAAAATAGAAATTTGGTAGAACGTTGTTGGGACTTGGACGACATTAATCAGCGATATCAGGAATTCATCGATCATTATAGTAAGCGTTTTGTCATCGATAGGAACAAAATTGAAAAGCAAACGATTTCTGACGGGGAGTGCTTTGTGGAACGTACACGCCTCGTTCATGAGTATCGAAAATTTTTATTCATTGATCCCGGACTTCCTCATGAGTTGTTGCCTGATAACTGGTTAGGGGAGCATGCGGCGGCTCTGTTTCGTGATTATTACCAAATATTAGCAAAACCGGCCAGTCGTTTCTTTGAAAGCGTGTTTCAAGAGGGACAGGAGTTAAATAAGGATCGATCGTTTAATATTCTTAAACACCCACTAATGACTTAAACTTCCATAAGAAGAGGAGATATCATGATGAACCGAAAATATACCATGTCAGCTCTGCAACAGGTGGCCAAGCAAAAGCTAGATCCCCCGCCATGCGATACAACATTGGGAGTGAGGGTCTCAGCTGCTCATGATGGAGTAGCAAAAGGGGTATGGCAGGTTGATTCTTCCTTCGTCAATGGTCTTGGGGTGGTGATGGGAGGATTTCTTTCGGCTGCCGCTGACATTATGATGGCCTATGCTATTTCATCTGTTCTAGCCGATGAGCAAAGTTTTGCCTCTATCGATCTTCATACCACCTATCACCGACCAACATTGCCTGGTGAGGTACATATTGAAGCACGAGTGGAACGCTTAGGCAAACAAGTGGCTTATCTTGTGGCTGATCTGGAGCAAAACGGGAAAAAAGTGGCATCTGCTGTCTCATCGGTAATGATTCAAACAGTCTGAAACGTGAAGTGCAAGAGCAGTGTATGATTAAAGTAGTAACACTTTTTTTACGTTATGCGTTACGAAAAGCTAAATATGGTAAAAAAGAGTGCGTTCAGATTTGTAACGCACTTTTTTCTTTTTTCTAAAGACAAGAAGTTAAGCTTCATTATTAAAATTATATGTCCTTATATTCTTGAGAAAATTATTGGCAAGATCAATTTTCGTAATTTTATTGACAGGTTGGGCTGGAAGCGTTATCATTTTACTAACAACATATTTAACGAATTTTTAACGTTATATTTAAAAATGTTTTATTTTGCAAGGTGGAGGGTGATGTGATGGGTGATTTTTTGCAATTTATTGTGACCGGTATGACGATAGGAAGTATTTATGCCATTGTGGCCTTGGGGTTTGTCACCATTTATAGTGTGACCAAGGTGATTAACCTGGCTCAGGGAGAATTTGTCATGTTGGGTGGCATGCTGATGTTTACGTTTACCGCTGCGGGCATACCCTATTGGCTTAGCTTTCTTTTGACCCTCATCGTTGTCAGTCTTTTTGGAATGTTAATGGAATCCACGGTCATCCGCCGGGCTGGGGGAGCAGATCCGGTAAGCTTAATTATCTTAACCATCGGAGCTGCCATTTTTATTCGTGGTGTGGCCAGTATGATCTGGGGGAAAGGTTCAGTGAGAATCGATCCTTTTACCAGTAATCAATCCTTTCAGTTCGCCGGTGCTTCGATCAGTCCCCAAAGCATTTGGATTATGCTGATTATGTTCTTCATAGTAATCAGTTTGTATATCTTGATCGAACGAACCATATTAGGAAAGGCGTTTCAAGCTTGTTCGGTTAATCCAAAGGCTGCTCGGCTCATGGGAATCAATCCTAAGAAGATGTCATCCTTATCATTTACATTGAGTGCGGGATTGGGTGCCCTGGCAGGACTGGCCATTGCACCGATTATGTTCCCCTCATACGATGTGGGTATCATGCTTGGAGTGAAAGGATTCTCTGCCGCGATACTTGGCGGATTGGGGAGTGCACCAGGCGCTGTTCTGGGAGGGATTGTAATTGGGCTGGTCGAAGCATTCGGGGCTGGTTATATCAGCTCTGGCTTAAAAGATGCCATCGCGTTTACGTTTGTATTGCTTATTCTACTGATTCGTCCGAGCGGAATCCTGGGTGAACGAAGTGTTGGAAAAGGAGGACTATAAGTGAAAGGTGTACAGCAGACCAACTGGCGAGGTTTTTTCATTTTTACCGCTCTTGTTCTAATCTTCCCCTTGCTCATCAGCAAATCGTTTTACATTACCCAGGCCACCTTTGCTGGCATCTATACCATTGTGGCGATCGGCCTTGGCCTCTTAATGGGCTATGCCGGTCAGATCTCACTGGGACAAGCTGCATTTTATGGAGTGGGGGCCTATACCACAGCAGTGTTAACAGCCACCATGGGAGTTAGTCCTTGGTTAAGTTTGTTATTCGCCTTGCTGATCCCTGCTCTGTTGGCTTGGGTTATGGGCCACACCATGTCTCGCCTAAGTGGGTATTATTTGGCCATGGCCACCTTAGCCTTTGGAATCATCGTTAATGTGTTACTGGTGGAGTGGCGTTCTGTGACATACGGGGCTTCGGGATTTTATGGCATCCCCAACATTGAGCTATTTGGCCTGCGTCTGACCCAGGGAACGACCTACTATTATTTTGTTTGGACCATCGGTCTTCTGGTCCTTGCCGTTTCGCTCAACATTGTTCATTCACGGATAGGGCGAGCGCTCCGGTCCATTCATGATAGCGAAATCGCCTCTGGCGCGATGGGGGTAGACACAGGGAAGTATAAAATGCAGATCTTTATTCTGAGTGCCATGTTTGCCGGACTGGCAGGCTGGTTGTTTGCTCATATGAGCTACAGCATTTCACCCTCCTCATTCGGGTTGGATGCCTCGATCTTGTTTTTGGTTATGGTCGTGCTGGGAGGAAGCACTAGTGTTTGGGGGGCAGTGATTGGTGCCCTCCTGATTACATCAATCAGTGTGCTGGTTCACAACTTGGGCTTGCGTTTCTCCTTTATATCAAGTGACTTTGAACACGTCCTTTATGGCTTGATTCTGATGCTTGTGATTATTTTTATGCCGCGTGGATTATTCCCGACTTTGGTAGATTGGTTGAAGACGAAAGGTTGGACGACAAAAGTCAGTTCCAGGGCCGACAAAGTGCAATCCTAAGTCATGAAGAGAGGAGCGTTCGCTTTGACGTTATTAGAGGTACAGCGAGTCACGAAAAAATTCGGTGGTGTGGTGGCTAATAGAGATATTTCCTTCACGTTTGCGGAAGGGCAAATCATGGGTTTGATCGGGCCGAACGGAGCAGGAAAAAGCACCTTGTTCAACATGATTTCAGCCATATTCCCGCCTTCCAGTGGTCAAATTTTCTTTAAAGGACGGAAAATTAGCCACTTAACACCGCCAGAAATCGCTAAATTAGGCATTTCTAGAACATTCCAAAATTTGCAAGTGTTTAAAAACATGACTGTCATTGAAAACGTCATGGTGGGACAACACACACAGGGAAAGGCAGGAATGCTTTCAGCTGCTTTACGTCTACCTTCAGCGAAAAAAGAAGAACAACGTCTTCATGAAAAAGCAATGGAGTATTTGGCTTTCGTCGGGCTGGAGGACGTGTGTGAAGTGCGTGCGGGTCATCTGGCTCTTGGTCAGTTACGCTTGCTCGAGCTGGCTCGTGCGCTGGCCACTGAACCTGAGCTGCTTTTGTTAGACGAAATTGCTGCTGGTTTGAACCATAAGGAAACAAAAGAAATGGCGCAGTTGATCAGCAAAATCCGGGACATGGGGATCTCTGTCTTTGTGGTTGAGCACGATATGGATCTGGTGATGAGTATTTGTGATCGGATTATCGTGTTGGACCAAGGGGAGAAAATAGCGGAAGGCATCCCTCGGGAAGTGCAGACCAACGAACGTGTCGTTCGCGCCTATCTAGGAGCAGAGATTGACGAGGAAGCCGTCTAAGCGGCTTGAACAGGGGGGAAAACCATGGGTGATGTGTTGTTAACTGTGCACAATCTTCATGTCAGTTACGGGCCGATCAGAGCGCTCAAGGGGCTTGATCTAAATGTTAAAAAAGGAGAAATTGTTGCCCTGTTAGGTGCCAATGGAGCAGGAAAAACCACCTTGCTTCAATCGATCTCTGGCTTGCTTCAGCCAAGCGATGGCCAGATTTTCTTCAAGGAAGAGGAGATAACAGGAAAAGATCCGGCAAGTATTGTTAAGCGCAAGGTTATCCATGTACCCGAACACAGACAAGTTTTTGGCACGCTAACAGTTATCGATAACTTGTACTTGGGAGCTTACCATCATTATCGAACAACGGGAAAAAGGCAGATTGAAGAAGATCTCAAACGGGTATTTTCATTATTTCCTATTTTGGAAGAGAGAAAATATCAGCTTGCCGGGACGCTATCCGGCGGACAGCAACAAATGTTAGCAATCGCGAGGGGAGTGATGGCTAAACCTGAGGTCTTGCTTTTGGATGAGCCAACGCTAGGGTTAGCCCCAATCGTGGCCAAGGAAGTGCTTGAACTGATCAGGGAGCTCAACCAAACATTGGGAACCACTGTTTTGCTGATTGAACAAAATGTGGTGTCCTCATTGAAAATCGCTCATCGGGCATATGTTATTGCGCATGGAGCGATCGTTAAAGAGGGGCTTGCTCAAGAATTGCTTCATGACCATCAGGTACGGGAAGCATATTTAGGTCAATCTGTGGGTTAAAAAAGGTCAAGGCGTCATGCAAAGTGAAACACGTAAGGAGGGTTTTCAATGATGAAAAAGGGATTGTTAAAGTTAATGCTTCTAACGCTTGTTTTGGTTGTGTCGGGCTGTGGGGGAGATACTGGAGGGGATGAACAAGACGTTTATAAAATCGGAGCGATCTACTCCAAGACAGGACCCAACAGTCCTCTTGGGGAACCGGAATGGAACGCAACTAAACTATTGGAAGAGATGATCAACGAAGCGGGTGGCATCAATGGGGTTCCGATTAAAGTGATTTTGGCTGATGATGAGTCATCGCAGGAAAAAGCGACTCAGGAAATGAATCGTCTCATCCATGATGAGAAGGTGTTGGCTGTCTTAGGTTCTTCGGGGAGTGGTGAGAGTCTGGCCATGAAAGGGATCGCCATGCAAAATGAAGTGCCCATGATTTCCGCAGGGGCGAGTGTACGCATCGTTGAGCCGGTGGAAGAGTCGTACTGGGTGTTTAAAACTCCCCAATCTGATGTTCATGCCGTGCAGCGTATTTATATGTATTTAAATCAAGAGGGCATTAGTAAAATTGGGACATTGACAGACTCCAATGCGTTTGGAGAGAGTGGCCTTCAACAACTTGAAAAATGGGCGGACGAATACGATATCGAGATCGTCAGCAAGCAACAATACAATACTCAGGATCCTGACATGAGAAGTCAATTGACACGCATCAACAGCTCTGGTGCGGAAGCAGTTGTTGTATGGGGTACCAACCCTGGACCAGCTGTGATTGCCCGCAACATGAAAGAGCTGGGCATGGATATCCCGTTCATAGGCAGCCACGGGATCGCCAACCAAAGCTTTATTGGCCTGGCTGAAGATGCAGCCGAAGGTGTGATTATTCCTACAGGCCGACTGTTATTCCCGGATGAGATTCCCGCAGATGATCAACAGTATAACGTTCTTAACACGTTCTATGATGCATACGTAGAAAAGTACGGCAGTGAGCCCACCAACTTCGGCTCTTATGGCCATGATAACCTGATGTTAATTGTGGAAGCGCTTCAAAATGGGGCCACCACCCGGGAAGACATTCGAGACTATCTGGAAAACAACATTAATGACTGGGTTGGTACTACCGGTATCTTCAATTTCTCACCTGAGGATCATAATGGTTTAACCGCTGACAGCTTGGTTATGGCTGTTGTGGAGAATGGGGAATGGAAGTTACTTGATCATTAAAAATAAGTTGCAGAATTTCAGCTAACATGAGGGAGGAGAGAAGCATCATGATTTTCAATCCTGAGATGGAAACGAACCAGCGTAAGGAACTGGAAAAAATACAATTAGAGCGGCTCACAAAGACAGTTGAGCTCGTCTATCATCGTGTTCCCTTCTATAAACAGAAGTTTGACGAGAAAGGCGTGAAGCCGGAGGATATTAAATCACTGGATGACATTCAAAAACTCCCTTTCACCGTTAAGAAAGACCTGCGTGACCATTATCCTTTCGGGTTGTTTGCCGCTGAGCTGAAGGACGTAGTGCGTTTGCACGCCTCCTCTGGAACCAGCGGGAAACCAACTGTTGTGGGTTATACACGCCATGACATAGAAAACTGGGCCGAAATTGTGGCCAGATGTATAGCCGCAGCCGGTGGACAACCGGGTGATGTGATGCACAATGCCTATGGATATGGTTTGTTTACAGGAGGATTGGGCTTGCATTACGGTGGAGAGAAACTGGGTGTGGCCACCGTGCCCATCTCAGGAGGAAATACGGCGCGCCAAATCATGTTGATTGAAGACTTTCAGCCAAAAGTGATCTGTGGAACCCCATCTTATGTCTTAAGAATAGCGGAAACCATGGAAGAGATGGGCAAAGACCCGCGCCAAACCAGTCTCAAATATGGGATCTTCGGGGCAGAACCTTGGTCTGAAGAAATGCGTCGCACCTTAGAAGAGAAATTTGGTATTAAAGCGGTTGATATCTACGGATTAAGTGAAGTGATTGGACCTGGTGTAGGGATTGAGTGTCATGAGGCCCAAGATGGTTTGCATCTGGCCGAGGATCATTTCTTGGTGGAAGTGATCGATCCGAAGACACTTGAACCCGTCCCGGAAGGAGAAGAAGGTGAGCTTGTCTTCACCAGTTTAACAAAAGAAGCCTTCCCAGTGATCCGTTATCGGACAGGTGATATTGCCTCGATTACCCGGGAAAGGTGCATCTGTGGACGCACAACCACAAGGATGTCCCGTGTCAAAGGACGCATTGACGATATGCTCATCATTCGAGGCGTTAATGTTTTCCCTTCGGAAATGGAGCGCTGTCTGTTGCAAGTGAAAGAATTAGCACCGCATTATCAGGTCTATATCAAAAAGCAAGGTCATTTGGATGCTGTTGAATTACTTGTGGAGCTGGATGAACACGTATATCAGCAAGTGAATCAAGATCTGCAGCATGATTTCGTGAAGAAGATAAAGGCAAGGGTGCAAAGCTTGATCAAACAAGAGTGCCTGGTTAACATTGATGTGCAAGTCCAGAAGCCGAAAACGATTCCCCGCTCAGAAGGCAAAGCCGTGCGGATCATCGATGGACGCAAACACCAATCCTGTTCGGCATAACAGATGTAGTTCAAACCGCTCTATCGCCAGATGGAGCGGTTTCTTGCGAGGTCGTCTTGCTATCTTGGGTATATATTTAATATTAAATGCTTCGCCAACAGCATTAATTTTATAAAAATTATTGCAAACGATATGATGATATTATATAATAACGTTAATAAAACGTTATACTGTTTTATTTATATATAATGTGGGAGGGAAGGGTATGACAACTCAGGTTGGGTTCGAATCGCTAACCGAACAGGAAAAATACCAGGCTTTCCTGGAGCGTTTGGATCGGGGTGAGAAAATCGAGGTCGATGATTGGATGCCCGATGATTATCGTCAGGCACTGATTCGCTTGATCGCTATGCATGGCATCAGTGAGATTATGGGTGCTCTGCCTGAAAAAGAATGGGTACCGAAAGCACCAACACTGCATCGTAAGATGGCAATTATGGCCAAAGTGCAGGATGAGATGGGACACGGCCAATTACTGTTACGTGTAGCTGAGGATCTCATGGCTTATTATGGCAAGGATCGCGATGATATTTACCAAGATCTGTTCAGCGGCCGCTTGAAATTTCATAATGTCTTTCATATGACCGCACCAACCTGGGCCGATGCAGGTGTGATTGCTTGGTTGGTTGACGGTGCTGCCATCGTGACTCAGAAATCGTTGCTTGATACCTCTTATGGGCCTTATGGCCGTGTGTTGCAACGGATCTGTGCAGAAGAAGTTTTCCACATGCAGCATGGAGAAAGTATTATTTTAGAGCTGGCTGAAGGAACTGAAGCACAGCGGCAAGCCCTCCAGGAAGCGGTTAACCGCTGGTGGCCGGCCTTGTTGATGTTCTTCGGTCCACCTGAAGGGAATCAGCTGACTAAACACCAAGAAAAAAATCTCAGATATAAGATTCGTACCAAAACCAATGAAGGACTGAGACAAGAGTTTTTAGATAAATATGTGCCTCGCATTTGGGCGTTAGGCTTAACCGTTCCGGATGAGACGATTCACTATGATGAAAAACAGCAGAAATGGATCTATCAGCAGCCTGACTGGGATGAGTTCCGGGCCATCGTCAACAACAATGGTCCTAAGTCCCAAGAACGTTTAAGATTGCGTAAATCCGTATTTGAAAATGCTGGATGGGTACGCGACATTCTTGCCGTTCGCACATTGGCTACAGGGTAAGGAGGGGAGATCATGAGCAACCAACAAACCAAAGAGACACACTATCCTATCTACGAAGTGTTTATTCAGCGCGATGCAAATACCCCCTTTGTTTATCAGGGTAGTCTGCTCGCTCCTAATCAAGAAGTGGCCCTGTTTTTGGCCAAAGAAAACTTTGCTCGCCGCATTCCTTGCTATAACATTTGGGTGGTTAATCGCGAAGATATTGGTCAGCTCCCTTCTGAGGAAAGAGAGAGTCTCAACCGCATGGATAACAAAGACTATCGTGAAACCAAGGGATATGGTTACTTGAAAAAGAGATGGCGCAAGTATGATCAAGTGCAATTAACGAAGAGGCACTTACTGTCATGAAGAGGGGGCATCACAATGGTAAACAAGATATCTACCGCAGAAGAAGTAAAACAACATCCTGCTTTTCGAGAAGCACTTGTTTCTCTTCTCTATCAGCTGGCCGATGACAATTTTATTCTCAGCTTCAGAGGCTCAGAGTGGCTGGGGCTTGCCCCCCAGTTAGAATCAGATGTTGCGTTTAGCTCAATCTGGCAGGATCACATGGGGCATGCCGCATTATTTTACCGTATGCTCGAAGAGCTTGGTGAAGGTAGGGCAGATGACCTGGCCCATCTCCGCACCCCGCATGAGATGCGTAATGCCATCCTTACTGAACGGTCAAACGGTCCTGGCGACTATATTGTCAACCCGCAATATGACTGGGCTTATGCTGTTGTGCGACAATTTATCTTTGATTTGTTTGAAAGCGTTCGCATGACATCCCTGCAGCAATCCTCCTATCTTCCATTAGCACAGGCTGCAGCCAAAGTAGCCAGAGAAAAGCCTTATCATGTTCTGCATGGAGAAAGCTGGCTCGGTCAAATGATCAAAACGGAAGAGGGGCAGGTCAGGTTAAAAAAGGCCTTGACTAACGTATGGCACGATCTGGGGGATCTGTTTAGCCTGGGGGAGATGGGAGAGAAAATGGTTGAATATGGCTTGACTGAAAGTGAGGATTTTTTACGGCAACGGTTTGTAGACCGATTAAGAAAAGTTTTTGACACGTATAACATCAACTGGCCAGGGGAACTCCCCAAACAGATGGAGCTAAATGGGCGGTTAGGTGAGCATACGGATGAATTAGCTCAGGCACTCGATATCCTTTCCGAAGTTTATCGTCAAGACCCGGCAGCTAACTGGTAAATGGGTGATCCATATGAATACCTCAGCCGTTTGGGAGAAGTTAAAACAAGTCAAAGATCCTGAGCTGCCTACCGTCAGTATTGTGGACATGGGTATGGTTAAGGATGTCTCGGTGAGAGAGAAACAAATGGAGATTCAACTCATTCCTACTTTTGTCGGATGTCCAGCTTTGGAGATCATTAAACAGGAGGTACTTAAGCAACTTCAGCCAGAATTTGAAGGGGAGATCAAGATTAAATTTGTGCTGGATATTCCCTGGACATCCGATCGCATTAATGATGAGGGGCGTGAGAATCTGAAAAAGATGGGCATCGCTCCGCCGCCAAAACACTTTAATATAGGAGAACCTTGGGTGGCTGAATGTCCATACTGTGGCTCCCCAAAAACGGTTATGGATAACCTTTTTGGGCCCACCGCTTGTCGAAGCATTCTCTATTGCACCCATTGTAAAAACCCGTTTGAAGCGATTAAGCCGATTTAATGACCGGATGTCGATCCGAACATAAACAGGGAGGAATCAAATGATGACTACGCAAACAACGGTTCATGTTAAAGAGATGTACCCCATGTTCATTAACGGTCAGTTTGTTACAAGTGAATCAGGTGAAACGTTTACAGTCTACAATCCGGCAACAGGCCAACCCCTTACCCAAGTGGCCAAAGGAACGAAGGCCGATGTTGATGCCGCCGTTGCTGCGGCCCGCAAAGCCTTCGACCACAGCCGTTGGCCCTCCATGCCCTTCAGTAAAAGAGCACGTTTGTTAAACAAGATTGCCGGCATCATGAGAAAGCGGTTTGATGAGCTGGTTCAAATAGAGGTTTTAAACACCGGTAAAACCATCGGGACTGCCCAAGGTCAAGTGATGCAGGCCATTGAGGACTTTGAATTCTTTGCTGGTGCGATTGTTGCGCACACAGGAGAAACGAAACCGGTTCCTCCAGGCTTCTTTAACTATACCCAAAAAGAACCAGTCGGTGTTTGTGCCCAGATCATTCCCTGGAATTATCCTTTTATGATGGCAGCGTGGAAAGTGGCGCCTGCTTTAGCTGCAGGATGTACCATTGTACTTAAACCGGCAAGCTTAACACCGCTTACCGCGTTAGTGATGGCTGAAATTTGCCATGAAGCTGGTGTACCGGAAGGGGTTCTCAACGTGATCACTGGACCGGGCGGGGAGATTGGTTCGTATTTGGTTGAACATCCTGATGTGGATAAAGTGGCCTTTACCGGTGAGACCTTAACCGGGAAGGACATCATGGCTAAAGCTTCGGACACTTTAAAACGTGTCACGCTGGAATTAGGTGGGAAATCAGCCAACATCGTCTTTGAAGACGCTGATCTTGAAGCGGCCGTTAATGGCTCTTTATTTGGCATTTATTATAATACTGGTCAATCTTGCGAAGCCCGCTCCCGCCTCTTTGTGCATGAATCGGTTTACGATCAATTCTTAAACCTTTTTATAGAAAAAGCCAAAAAACTGAAAGTAGGGGATCCGTTCTCTACTGACACACACGTAGGTGCCGTGATATCACGAGGACAATTAGAAACGATCGACAGCTATGTTCAAGAGGCTGTTCAAGAAGGTGCTGAAATTGCCTTTGGCGGTTACTCACCGACCATTGAGGGTTTTGAAAACGGGCATTGGTATATGCCAACGGTGCTTACTCATGTCACCAATGACATGAAAGTGGCCCAGGAAGAAATCTTTGGACCAGTGGTCGTGATCATGCCGTTTAAGGATGAAAAAGAAGTGATTCAACTAGCCAATGATACCAAATACGGCTTGGCTGGCGCGGTATGGACCAAAGATCATGCTCGGGCACACCGCGTCGCCAGTGGCATCCGCGCGGGTATTATCATGGTTAACTGTCCATTCTCTGTTTTCCCCGGATTACCGTTTGGTGGGTACAAACAATCTGGTTTCGGTCGTGAACTCGCTTTGGAAACGCTTGATCTCTATTCTGAAACAAAAAGTGTTCTCTCTTACGTGGGACCCAAACCACTTAATCCTTTTGGAGTATAAATAGGGGGCTATCGATTGTGAAAGAGGTTGTCATTGTCGATGCGGTGAGAACGCCAATTGGACGTTATAAGGGGGCACTTAAATCAGTGCGCCCCGACGATTTGGCTGCACACGTGATCAAGGCCTTGATCGATCGTAATCCACAGTTGCCGACCGAGGAAATTGATGATGTCATCATGGGCTGTGCCAACCAGGCGGGAGAAGATAACCGTAACGTGGCCCGCATGGCACTCTTATTGGCCGGTCTTCCCCAAGAAGTGGGCGGCAGCACCGTGAACCGTTTATGCGGATCGGGTTTGGATGCCGTTAACCAAGCGGCCCGGGCCATCAAAGCAGGTGAGGGAGAGATCTATATTGCCGGCGGGGTTGAAAGTATGACGCGGGCCCCGCTGGTCATGGCTAAACCGGATACGGAGTTTCCCCGCGGCAATCATGAATTATTTGACACGACAATCGGTTGGCGGTTTATCAATCCGCTCATGGACGAACAATATGGCACACTCTCTATGCCTGAGACAGCAGAAGAGGTTGCCAAGCGCTTTGGGATCAGCCGGGAGGATCAGGATGCCTTTGCCTTCCGGAGTCAGATGCGCTATAGACAGGCTCATGAAGCAGGAAAATTTAAAGATGAACTTGTTCCGATCACGCTAACCGACCGGAAGGGAAACCAAACTGTGGTGGCTGAAGATGAACATCCCCGTCCCACCACCACCCTAGAAAAGCTGGCGGGTCTCAAACCGTTGTTCCCCAATGGAACCGTGACAGCGGGTAATGCCTCAGGCATCAATGACGGGGCCGCGGCTCTGATTCTGATGGATGCTGAAAAAGCAGAAGAGTTAGGGTATAAGCCTTTGGCACGCTATGTTACTTCTGCTGTTGCGGGTGTTGAACCCAATATTATGGGTATTGGTCCCGTTCCTGCCACTCAAAAAGCATTAAAACGCGCCGGGTTTAATATTGAAGATATAGAGCTGATCGAATTGAATGAAGCGTTTGCTGCCCAGGCCTTGGCTTGTATTCGTCAGTTGGAAGTGGACCAGGAAATCGTCAACGTGAATGGGGGCGCCATTGCTTTGGGACATCCCCTAGGGGCCAGCGGGGCGCGTATCTTGACGACCCTCCTCTATGAGATGAACCGTAGTGGGGTGAAGCGTGGACTGGCAACCATGTGTATTGGGGTTGGGCAGGGAATTGCCACCATTGTGGAGAGAGGTTAACGTGAATCTTTTATATCAAAAATTTTATATAAAAATCAGGAGGTATAAAAAATGGTTAAGTTAATTGCCCTGTATAAGAAACCTGAAAACCCACAAGCGTTTGATGAGCATTATGGGAATGTTCATGCTCCCCTGGCTAGAAAGATGCCTGGCCTTAAAAAGCTAGAAGTGACAAAGATTTATGGTGCTCCAATGGGAGAAAGCCCTTACTATCTGCTGGCTGAGATGTATTTTGAATCAAAGGAAGCGTTAAATGCAGCCATGGCATCTGCTGAAGGCAAAGCAGCGGCAAAAGATTTGATGGGTTTTGCCGGCAATCTCGTGACGATGATGCTGGGTGAAGTGACAGAAGAATAGGAGGATAGTGATGAGCGAGCCCCTCATTGTGAAGAAAATGGAAGGACCTGTGGCCGTGTTGCAACTTAACCGGCCGCATGTCCTTAACGCGCTTAACTTGGCTTTAATGGATGAATTGGTTGAGCAGCTGAAACAATTGCAGGCAGATCAGGATGTGCGGTGCATTATTTTGACCGGGAATCACAAAGCCTTTGCCGCAGGAGCAGATATAGATGAAATGGCCGGTGTATCACTAGCTGAGATGAAGATGAGAAATCAGTTTATGTTATGGGATCTGATTCCCCGATTCACCAAACCGCTGATTGCAGCAGTACAAGGTTATGCATTGGGTGGAGGCTGTGAATTAGCCATGAGCTGTGATCTGATTATTGCCTCGGAAAAAGCGGTTTTTGGGCAACCGGAAATTAATCTGGGAGCCATGCCCGGAGCAGGAGGAGCTCAGCGTCTGGTAAAAGCAATGGGCAAAGCCCGAGCGATGGCGTATTTATTAACGGGGCGTTCTTTTACCGCCCAGGAGGCGTATGAGTGTGGTTTGGTCACCAAGGTGGTCCCGGATGAGCTTGTTTTAGAGGAAGCAAAAAAGCTGGCTTTAGAGATTGCCCATAAAGCGCCGGTGGCAGCCACGTTGATTAAAGAAGCCGTATATAAGGCATTGGACACGCCTACACAAGTCGGCATGGATTTTGAACGTAATGCCTTCTATATGTGCTTTGGAACTGAGGATTGCAGAGAGGGTATGAAAGCCTTTCAGGAAAAACGCAAACCATCTTTTAAGGGAAGATAGGTGAAAGCGGTGTTTGAAACAATCATATTCGAGGTACAGGAGAACGTTGCCATCCTGACGCTCAACCGTCCCGATAAATTAAATGCATTTACGGAACAGATGAATGAAGAAATCATGAAGGCTTGCCAGCAGGCAGGCCAAGATCCATCCATCCGCGCTTTAATCATTACTGGGGCCGGACGGGCGTTTTGTGCTGGTGAAGATTTGGCAAGTGTCAGTGGAGATCAAGCGGTTGATCATGGTGAGTTTCTTCGCAAACGGTATAATCCGATGATCATGGCTATCCATCAGTCAGAGAAGCCGGTGATTGCCGCAGTGAACGGTGCTGCAGCTGGTGCAGGATGCAGTCTTGCCCTCGCTTGTGATTTTCGCATCGCCTCTAGTAAGGCCAGTTTTATTGAGGCTTTTATCCATATTGGCCTGGTGCCTGACTCGGGAAGCTGCTATTTCCTTCCCCGTCTCGTTGGCTTAGGGAAAGCACTGGAGCTGGCCATCCTTGGTGAAAAGGTAACGGCCCAGGAAGCATTGGAACTGGGATTGGTCCGTCTAGTGACCGAGCCGGACCAATTGCAAGCTGAGGCTCTGGCCTTTGCCCAACGTCTGGCCCAAATGCCCACGAAGGCCATTGGGCTGATCAAGCGAACCATGTATCAGGGGTTAACCAGCACACTGGAGCAAGCGTTGGAATACGAAGCGTATGCCCAAAGGATCGCGGGCCAAACGGCGGATCATCAAGAAGGCGTTAAAGCCTTTATAGAAAAGCGACAACCTCGCTTCGAAGGGAAGTAAGCATGATGAACTTAAAAGACAGACTCATGAAAGAAGGATTGATCGTTGTCGGAGCCGGAACGATGGGCAGGGGGATTGCTCAGTTCTTTTTGCAGTCTGCCATCCCTGTTACACTCATTGATCTTTCTAAAGATATACTGGCACAAGCCAGCGAAGAGATAGAAAAACGGCTTTTTCGCCTTGAAGAGAAGGGGAAACTGCCTGAGGGATTTACAAATCAACAACTGAGACAGTTAACTTGTTCATCTTCTCTCACCGGACACCGGGGGAAGCTGGTGATCGAAGCCGTCGTGGAAAACATGGAGGTCAAAAAAAAGCTTTTCCGTCAATTAGCAGAGGCGTATGATCACTCAACCATCTTTGCCTCCAATACTTCCTCGTTGTCCATATCGGAGATGGCCAGTACCATCCCTTTCCCCGAACGGTTGTTAGGAATGCATTTCTTTAATCCTGCACCGATCATGCCCCTGGTTGAAGTGATTGAGGGAATGGAAACGGACGGGGGGATTGTGGAACAAGTGATCCAGCTCCTTGCCGATTTGGGTAAAACACCGGTGCGCGCCATAGATACACCAGGGTTTATCGTCAACCGTGTGGCCCGTCCTTACTATAATGAAGCATTGAAAATCTACGGGGAAAAGGTGGCCTCTTTTGAACAAATTGACCGCATCTTAAGAGGAGCGGGATTTAAGATGGGTCCGTTTGAACTGCAAGATTTAATTGGGATTGATATCAACTTTGCCACGACATGTTCGTTATATGAAGCATTCCACCAAGACCCTCGTTTTCGTCCCTCGCCGATCCAGGAGCAAATGGTCAAGAGTAACCGCCTGGGACGGAAGACAGGAAAGGGGTTCTATCATTATGAGTAAGAAGAAAGTTGTCATCGTCGGCGAGCAGAGATTTAATGATTTGCTCCAAAAATGGTGGGAAAAACGGGGAGTTGAAGTTTGCCTCATGACACAGGAAGCATGTGGGCAGGAATCACCATCCGAGGCTGTTGACCATGAGGGGGTGCTGTTTGTCTTTGATACATTAACGGGGCCCACAGAACGAAAACAATCTCTGATCCGTGATATAGATCAATTGTTTCCTGCTTTTGTTCCAATCTTTAGCTCCATCCTTCTGCACAGTGCCACGGAATTGGCCAACTGGGTACAGGCACCTGAGCGTATCATCGGCTTTCATCCGCTTCAGTTTGATGAGATGGCAGTCATGGAAGTGTCTAAAGCGCTGCAAACCGACAGCGACACCTTTGATCAGGTGCTGGAGCAATTACAACGATTTGGGAAACAAGTGGAACCGGTCAATGATGAGGTCGGGGGTGTTTTTCCACGGACGCTGGCTTTGATTATCAATGAAGCCGCACATGCACTGGGGGAAGAAGTGGCCACGGCATCTGATATTGATGTAGCGATGAAGAAAGGGACCAATTATCCATTTGGCCCTCTGGAATGGGCCGATCGGATCGGACTCCCACATATACTCTGGATACTGGAAGGTCTTCAGCGGGACCTGGGTGATGACCGCTACCGTCCGGCACCACTTCTTCGCAAGAAAGTGCTGGCAGGTCATTGGGGCATTTCAGCTGGTAGGGGGTTTTATGATTATGAACTGGACAGCTAAACTAGCAGCACAACTTAAACCACTGACATTAAAATACCCGATCATTCAGGGGGGAATGGGAAATATTTCTCCGCCTGAGCTTTGTGTTGCCGTATCCAGAGCGGGTGGGTTAGGGCAGATTGGAGCAGGATCCTTATCATCCACAGAAGTGGAGCAGAAGCTGCAAAAGGTTAAAGAGGAACTGGATGAGGGCATTGACTTTGGTGTCAATGTCCCTCTCAGCGTCCAACCGGACTTGGAAAAACTCATGGATCTGTTAATTGACTATCAGGTCCCCGTGGTGTCTCTTTCTGCCGGCAACCCGAAACCTTGGATACCAAAATTGAAAGAGGCAGGGATCAAGGTCTTGGTTGTTGTGGCTACGGTTAAACAAGCGCAAAAGGCTGAAGCAGCCGGAGCAGATCTTATCGTGGCAGAGGGTTTTGAAGCGGCTGGTAAAAACTCCTCTCGAGAATTAACGACAATGACCCTTATTCCCCAAATCACACAGCACGTTCAATGTCCGGTCATTGCGGCTGGGGGGATTGGCGATGGACGGGGCTTATTGGCATCTTTGGCCTTGGGAGCCAAAGGTGTCCAGCTGGGAACACGGCTGATAGCCACAAAGGAAGCTTATGTTCATGTGAATTATCAACAGGCGATCCTTTCTGCTACTGACGAAGATACCATTGTGGTTGGAAGACGGTATGGTTTGGTGACCCGCTTGCTCAACACCCCCTATGCCCGGGTCTTACATGAACAGGAGAACAAAGGGCTGTCCTTGGAAGCTTTTCTGTCCAAAACCGATGAGGACAGTCATCATCGTGGCGCAATCGAAGGGTTGCTGGAGAAAGGACATGTGAATGCGGGACAGATTAGCGGCGCCATTAACGACATTGTCTCAGTGGCGGAACTCTTAGAGCGAATGATGGACGAAGCACAAATCGCATTGGAGCGGCTCTTTAAAGGAGGAGCATGAGCATGTTGACCTTTGAACTTATGAAAGAACATGAACAGGTCGTCTTTTGTCAGGACCCTCATAGCGGGTTAAAAGCGATTATTGCTATTCATAACACCACGCTTGGTCCCGCTTTAGGCGGCTGTCGCATGTTGCCTTATAAAAATGAGGAAGAGGCCTTGGTAGATGTCTTGCGCCTGGCCAAGGGGATGACCTACAAATGTGCGGCTGCTGATGTCGACTTTGGAGGTGGCAAAGCGGTCATCATCGGAGATCCTCTGAAAGATAAGTCACCCGAGTTGTTCCGTGCTTTCGGTCAATTTGTCCATAGCTTGAATGGACGATTCTATACCGGCACAGATATGGGTACCACCCCCGATGATTTTGTCCATGCCTATAAAGAAACCGACTATATTGTCGGTTTACCGGAAGCGTATGGGGGTCATGGGGATTCTTCTATACCGACTGCATTGGGCGTTGTTCAAGGATTAAAAGCCGTCTGTCAGTTTTTATGGGGGACAGAGGACTTAAGTCAGCGCATCTTTGCCATTCAAGGATTAGGCAAAGTAGGCTTTAAAGTGGCTGAACATCTATTAAAAATTGGAGCCCAAGTCGTGGTGACGGATATATCGGAAGAGGTGACCGCTCTCTTGCGGGAAAAAGCACAGGATTTACCTGGAACAATGGAAGTGGTGGCTGGTGATGATATATACGCTGTCCAGGCTGATATTTTCGTTCCTTGTGCCATCGGCGGCATTATAAATGATACGACCATTGAACAGTTAAAGGTTAAAGCAGTATGTGGAGCAGCAAATAATCAGTTGTTGGAGGACCGGCATGGGCAGATATTACATGAAAAATCGATCCTTTATGCTCCTGATTATATTGTCAATGCTGGCGGATTAATCCAGGTGTCGGATGAATTATACGGACCGAACAAAGAACGGGTGATGCAAAAGACCAAAGCTATTTATGATACTCTTTTCCAAATTTTTAAAAACTCTGAAAAGAAAGCGTTTTCAACTGTGAGCGCCGCCAATCAATTTGTTGAGGAACGGTTACAAAAACGTGCGCGTTTCAATAGCTTTTACACTCATCAACAAAGACCAAAATGGAAGGTGAGACGCTAAGATGGAAGGGTTTATCACTCAGCAGCTATCGCTAGAGGCCAAGCGTCAAGAGGAAAACTTCCCCATATATCAGCTGGTCACGCCGGAAGGGGAATTAACAGATGATGGCGAGCGCATTTATAATGCTGAACTTGTCAGACGCATGTATAAGCATGTTCTCCGGGCGCGTTTATTTGACCGTAAAGCGGTTAATCTTCAACGTCAGGGCAGGATTGGCACATATGCCCCTTTTGAAGGGCAAGAAGCGGCTCAAATTGGCAGTGCCATGGCACTCGATGAAAAAGACTGGATCTTTCCTACCTATCGTGATCATGCCGCCACCCTGACCTTCGGCCATTCCATGGTTCACGTCTTGTTGTACTGGGCTGGTCGTTTTGAAGGTTGCATTCCTCCACAAGGAAAGCATATTTTTCCTCCGGCTGTTCCGATTGCCACTCAAATTCTTCATGCAGTGGGAGCAGCTTGGGCGGAAAAAATGAAGGGAACGGCTCAAGTGGCTCTGGCTTACTTTGGGGACGGAGCGACGAGTGAAGGTGATTTTCATGAAGGACTTAACTTTGCCAGTGTCTTTGATGTCCCGGTGATTTTCTTCTGTCAAAATAACGGCTATGCCATTAGTGTGCCAGTTGAACGCCAGATGCGGAGCAAAACGATTGCGCAGAAGGCTTTGGCGTATGATATGGCCGGGGTACGTGTGGACGGAAATGACTGTCTCGCCGTCTATCATGCGACCAAAATGGCTGCTCAAAGAGCAAGAGATGAGCAAGAACCCACTTTGATTGAAGCTGTGACATGGCGATACGGGGCCCATACCACTGCCGATGATCCAACGAAATACCGGGATCAAAAACAGAGTGAGGAAAGAAGAAAGTATGATCCACTGCTCCGCCTTGAGAAATTGTTGAGGGGACAAGGAGACTGGGACGACACATGGGCCGAATCACTACATCAGACGTTGCAACAGGAAATCGAGCAAGCAGTCCGGGAGATAGAGAGTTATCCCAAAGCGGATGTGACCCACATGTTTGATCATGTCTTTGCCGTCCCCACTTGGAACATCCGTGAGCAAAGGCAGTATTGTCAATCATTACTCAAATAACGGGGGGTATTGGAGCATGGGCATGAACCTCTTGCAGCATGATAAACCATTACGGGACAGGATTGAAAAAAGCACGAAACTCACCTTGGTTCAAGCCGTGACGGATGGCCTCAAAACAATGATGAATGAAGACCCATCTGTGATCGTCTTAGGTGAGGATGTCGGAAAAAACGGCGGTGTTTTTCGCGCCACCGATGGTCTTCTGGCCGAGTTTGGTGACCAGCGTGTCATTGACACGCCCCTTGCTGAAGCGGGGATTATCGGAACCAGTATCGGCCTGGCCCTTAACGGATTTCGGCCCGTTGCTGAAATTCAATTCTTAGGTTTTATTTACCCTGGATTTGAACAAATTGTCGCTCATGCGGCTCGCATTCGGACCCGTACCAGTGGAAGGTATACCGTCCCCCTGGTCATCCGTGCCCCGTACGGAGCCGGGATTCGCGCACCTGAACTTCATTCGGATAGTGTGGAGGCGTATTTCTTTCACACACCAGGGATCAAGGTCGTCGTGCCATCCAATCCTTATGACGCCAAGGGACTCTTAATAGCCAGTATTGAGGACCCTGATCCAGTCATATTTCTCGAGCCCATGAAAAGCTACCGGTCTGAACGCCGTGAGGTGCCTACCGGAAAATATACGGTTGCACTCGGAAAGGCCAATCTCGTCCAAGAGGGAGAGGATATCACCCTGATCGCCTGGGGCAATATGGTCAAGCCCACACTGGAAGCAGCACAGAAAATGGAAAAGGAAAAAAGATATACAGCGGATGTGATCGATTTACGCACCCTGTATCCCTTAGACAGGGAGACGATCGTCCAATCTGTGCAAAAAACAGGCAGAGTGGTGATTGTCCATGAAGCCCAGCGCACAGGCGGCGTCGGTACCGAGCTGATCTCACTGATTAATGACGAAGCACTGCTTTACCTGCGTGCGCCGATTGAACGGGTGACAGGCTACGATGTTCCTGTTCCGCTGTTCAGTCTTGAAGACGATTATTTGCCAAGTGTTGCACGCATTGCTGATGGTATAGAACGTGTGATGGGGTTTTAAATCAATGAATCAACGGATGAAAGATCCTATACCGGTTCAGGCAGCTGCCAAAAGATTGGGACCTTTTGTTAGAGGTGATGAACAATGTATGAAATGAAATTAGCTGACATTGGAGAAGGCATGACCGAGGGTGAAATCGTCCAAATTCTAGTCAAAGTGGGAGAGACGGTTGAGGTTGACAAGCCTGTTTTAGAGGTTCAGACGGATAAAGTCACCGCTGAACTGCCAGCGCCTGTCAGGGGCAAGGTGGCGGAAATTTTAGTCGAGGAAGGGCAAGTCGTGGAAGTGGGCAGTGTCA
This sequence comes from Caldalkalibacillus uzonensis, assembly GCF_030814135.1. Lineage (NCBI taxonomy): Bacteria > Bacillati > Bacillota > Bacilli > Caryophanales > Bacillaceae > Caldalkalibacillus > Caldalkalibacillus uzonensis. Next base: position 194,526 of record NZ_JAUSUQ010000005.1, read on the forward strand.
TATTAAAAATTGATGATCAGGATACAAGCACGGAGCAAGGAGAAACATCTTCAACTGAACCTTTTATCGAGGCGGGTCACCCTAGCAAAGCAGGAAAGGAAAATAAACAAGGCAGTCAAGCCTACTCTTATCAGACACAGGTGCGCAAATTGCGCAATGTGATGGCTGCGCCTTATACTCGCAAAGTGGCCCGCGATCACGGCGTGCAAATTGAGCGTGTCCCTGGTACAGGGAAAGATGGGCGCATCACTGTAGAGGATGTGCTGAATTATGTCAGAAGAGAGTCTGGGGGGGAGATGGGGACACAAGACACAGCAGCCATGGACACAGCCACGGCGGCGGTATCATCCATTGAAGAGCAAAAGGTTGAACAACCTGTCATAAATCAAGCAGGTGAACCCCGCCGTCTCCCCTACCGGGGGCGGCGCAAGCAGATCGGGCAGAAAATGGTGCAATCCATGTTCACTATCCCCCATGTGACCCATTTTGATAAGCTGGATATGACCCAGCTCCTTGATTTGAGAGAACGGATGCAACAGACACTCACTGAACAGGGTAATGAACAAGCACCTCGTCTCTCCATTATGGCTTTTGTCATTAAGGCCTTGGCCGTCAGTTTGAGAGAATTCCCAATTTTTAACGCCAAACTTGACGAGCCGAAGGAGGAGATCATCCTAGAGTCTGACATTAACATCGGTGTGGCTGTTCATACCGAGGAAGGATTAATTGTCCCCGTCTTGAAGCATGCGGACCGGCTCAGCATCGTCGAGATTAACACACGCATGAAAGAACTGACACGGAAAGCCCAACACAATCAATTAACAGCACAAGATATCAAGGACGGAACCTTTACCATCAGCAATGTCGGCCCTATTGGAGGCATGCTGGCTACACCGATCATCAACCACCCGGAAGTGGCGCTGATCGCCTTTCACCAGCTGGAAGACATGCCCGTTGTCCGTAACAAGGAGATTGTGATTCGCTCCATGATGAACTTTTCTATGTCGTTTGACCATCGGGTGGCCGATGGTGTCACAGCGGTGCAATTTACGAACCGCATGAAACAGCTGATTGAAGATCCTGTCCAGTTAATTGCCCATTTACGTTAGTCCGTCTCAAGGGTGGCTTTTTGCTCCTCCCTAGAAAATGATCGGGCAGGAATTAAGATATAAGAGATAGAATACTTAGAATAGAATTATTAATAGTTGTTGTATGATCACGGGAAAGGAGAGAAACGTATGGAATGTATCAGAGTGGAAAAAGAGGGGGCCAAAGCGGTTATCAATTTAAACCGGCCAGACCAACTAAATGCCTTAAATTATCAAACTTTATGCGAGCTGGGAGAGGTACTGGAACAGCTTCACACCGATCGCAGTGTCCGCTGTGTTCTGCTGCGTGGGGAAGGAAAGGCATTTTGCGTCGGAGCTGATCTTAAAGAGCGCAAAAGTTTGACTGAGGACGAAGTCCGGCGAAATGTGTATAAAATCCGTACTGTGTGCGACCAGTTGGAAGCACTGCCGCAGCCGACACTGGCGGTGCTTCACGGTTATGCATTCGGCGGGGGACTTGAATTGTCACTCGCTTGTGACTTCCGATATGCCCAAACCGAAACGAAACTGGGATTAACAGAAGTTAGTCTAGGCATTATTCCTGGAGCTGGAGGAACCATTCGCTTGCCTAAACTGATCGGGAAAGCAAAAGCCAAAGAACTGATTCTGATGGCCAAGCGGTTTGATGCTAGAGAAGGGGAACGGATCGGCCTGTTAAATGGGGTCAGTGACGATGTGTGGAGCCTGGCTTTGGAACAAGCGTCACAGCTGGAAGACATGGCACCACTTGCTGTCATTCAAGCAAAACATGCCATTGATCATGGGTTCGATGTAGACCGTGCCACCGGCATGGCTATTGAATCCAAGGCGTATGAAGTGCTTATACCGACAGAAGACCGGCTGGAAGCCTTACGGGCATTCAGTGAAAAGCGTAAGCCGCAATTTAAGGGGCGTTAGCCGCATCAACCATTAAGCGGATGTAACTAAGTTCATATCGCAAACAGGCCCCCTCCTGTTAAGATGACGATGACATTAAAGAGAGGCTGTTTTATTCATCTAACAGGAGGGGTTTCTGTGCATAAAGCAATGGTTGATGAGGGTTTAAACATACGAGAGATTATAACGTTAATTTTAAAAATTGTGTACATGCCGAAGCAATATTAATAATATCCTTTGTCAATTCGTTTGTTAAACTCTATAATGGAAGAGAGATTCTGTGACAAGACCAAGCAAGGAGGCCATAACCATGAAAATGATGGATGCGAATGAAATTATTAGCTATATCCAAAACAGTGAAAAAACAACACCTGTTAAGGTACATATTAAGGGAGATCTGGAAGGCATTAATTTTGGGGAGAAAACAAAAGCGTTCATTACTGGCAATGTAGGTGTCTTATTTGGGGAGTGGAAAGAGATTCAAGCTGCCATCCAGGCCAATGAAGACAAAATTGAAGACTTTGTTGTTGAAAATGACCGCCGCAACTCGGCCATTCCGCTTTTGGATCTCAAGCATATTCACGCCCGTATTGAGCCTGGTGCCATTATCCGGGACCAGGTTGAAATCGGTAAAAATGCTGTGATCATGATGGGGGCCACGATTAACATTGGCGCCGTCATCGGAGAGGGCACAATGGTGGACATGAACGCGGTAATCGGAGGCCGCGGAACCATCGGAAAAAATTGTCACATTGGGGCTGGTGCCGTCATTGCAGGTGTGATTGAGCCTCCTTCGGCTAAGCCAGTCGTCATCGAAGATGATGTGGTCGTTGGAGCCAATGCCGTTATTCTTGAAGGGGTGCGTGTAGGCAAAGGTTCCGTGGTGGCAGCCGGAGCTGTTGTGACCGAGGATGTTCCTGAAAATGTTGTTGTGGCTGGCACACCGGCCCGTATCATTAAACAAATTGATGAGCAGACAAAAGCCAAAACTGAAATTAAACAGGAATTAAGACAACTGAAAGAAGAATAGACAACAGAAGAAAAATAAAATGATCGTATCGCTTTCCGCCGCCTTTCCCTTGAGATTGAAAAAGGGAAAGGCCCTCTTTATATAAGTTTGAGAACCGCAAAGGAGCAGGTAAAGATGGATTTCACTAAATTTATTCAGATACGGCGTGATCTGCATCAAATTCCGGAACCAGGCTTTCAAGAGTTTAAAACCCAGCGATACGTGCTGGATTACTTGAACCAGTTGCCTGGTGAACATTTGGAAATCAAAACGTGGAGAACAGGTATTCTGGTCAAAATCAAGGGTAAACAGCCCCGCCGAATCATTGGCTATCGAACAGATATGGACGGTCTGCCGATTAAGGAACAGACCACATATCCGTTTCAGTCGCAACACCCGGGCTATATGCACGCTTGCGGTCATGATCTGCACATGGCCATTGCCCTCGGTTTGGTGACCCATTTTGCCCATCAACCCATTGATGATGATGTGTTGGTGATCTTCCAGCCCGCTGAAGAGGGACCGGGGGGAGCCCGGCCCATGCTGGAGAGTCAGGCGTTTCAGGCCTGGAAACCGGACCTGATGATCGCCTTGCATATCGCCCCTGAATATCCGGTGGGCACCATTGCCACCAAAGAAGGGATCCTGTTTGCCAATACGTCAGAATTGTTTATTGATTTTACCGGACGGGGAGGCCATGCTGCTTATCCCCATCTGGCCAATGATATGGTGGTGGCGGCCAGTCATTTTGTGACCCAGTTGCAGTCGGTCGTCTCCCGCAATATTGATCCCCTTGATTCAGCGGTTATTACCATTGGCAAAATTACAGGCGGAGACAAACAAAACATTATTGCTGAGACAGCACGGGTGGAAGGAACGATTCGCACCCTTTCCATGGACTCAATGGCTAAGGTGAAAGGACGCATCGAAGCGCTGCTTAAAGGCATCGAAGCCGGGTTTGAATGTACAACGGCTCTCGATTACGGGGCCAACTATTGCCAGGTGTACAATGATCCTTCACTCACACGTCAATTTATGAGCTGGGCCCGCACCCTGGAACAAGTGCGTTTAATCGAATGTAAAGAGGCGATGACAGGTGAGGACTTCGGCTACTTTTTGCAAGAGGTCCCCGGGTTTATGTTTTGGCTGGGGGTTGACAGTCCCTTTGGTTTACACCATGCCCAGCTCGAACCCAAAGAAGAAGCGATTGGTGTGGCTATCAGGCTGCTGATAGATTATATCGTTTGGAAGAGTGGGCAAAAGGAAGTGAACATGGTAAAATAGGCGTAGGTACAATAACCTAAAGGATGACTTTTGCTTGCCAAAACTTCATACCTGTCAATTAACAGCTTGAAGTAATGTCTTCAACAAAGACTGGCTGCCCGTTTATTCTGACCAGAGGGGGGGAGTATGAGATGCTTGCTCACACTGATCATAAAAATACAGAGAGTGTGCATTGGAAGGAGAACTGCCTGTGGATTGATCCCTGTCTTTTCGAACAACCTGTCACCCTGTTTCCGCCCAGCCACGTCGCCTTACGGGTAAACGGAGCAAAGATACAAGCAAGATGTGTTTTAACTGCTGATGATGTTGTCACGCTGCCTTATGATCCACAACAGTTAGACGATTGGGTGTACCTGAACATTTCCAAGAATGGCCTCGAGGCCAGCTTGCAGTTAATTGAAGACGTGGCTTATGAGCTAATTCCGGTGGTCAGCTCTGGACACAATGGGTGCGAGATCCGCTTTAAGGAGCAGCGCCGTCAGCAGTTGCCTTTCACCACGGAGGAGCTTGTGACCTGGCTGAAGCAGAAAGGAGTTGTGTATGGCGTCAGTTCCCAGCGTATCGATGACTGGCTGAGACAGGAAACCTACTGGTCAGAGCCTTACATCATAGCCACAGGAAAGCAAAGGCAGGACGGTCAACCAACCCAATTTAAAAAACTTTATACGACGCTCCCAAATGAAGGGGTGGAAGTGCAGGAAAAGGAGAGTATTAATTGGTTTGGCGTGCATGAGGTGGAAAGTGTTCAAATCGGAGATAAAGTAATAGAAATTGTGCCGCCATCAAAAGGAACGAACGGGATCAATGTGTTCGGACAAGAGATCCCGGCCATCGATGGGAAAGAGATCCCCATCCGGCTGGGACAGGGCGTGAAGCTGAGTGAGGACGGCCGCTTTGTTGTGGCTACGATGGATGGGAGAGTGGAATTGAACAAAGGGCAAGTGAGAATAAATCCTCTTTTTGAGATTAAGGGAGATTTGACTTTGGAAGAGGGTAGTATTCGGTTTAACGGTGACGTAACAGTGCATGGGGATGTGCTGGAGGGTTTAATGATAGAGGCGACTGGCAATGTGGAGGTTAAAGGCTCGGTTACCCACGGAAAAATTGTGGCTGGGCAACATGTCGCTGTGAGAAAAAACATCATTGGCAGCGAAGTGACAGCGGGTGGACAGGCATCCCAAGCGCAGCTCATTTTGGAGCGGATGAAAACCATTGTGGATCAAGTGGACACCATCCGGAAAGGCCTGCAGCAAATAAGTGCCCACCTGGATGTGAAGCACCAGGTTGAGACAACTAACGGTTTGGGCAGGGTAGTCAAGTTGTTAATTGAATCCAAGCTGAAGCATTTAGAAACCTATCTTAAACGCTTTGAGCAGGAATGTAAGCATTGGAACGATCCGAGTCAGGAACTCACCCACTGGGCTGCTTCTCTGATTGAAAAGCTGACAGGTCTGGGACCGCTTAAAATACAATCTAAGGATGAAATAGAGCACTTATACCGTACTGGAAAAGCTTTGATGGAGGACATCGCCGGACAGGGCCAGGGCGCTTACCACGTCAGTGCGCGCTATATCCATAACTCTGCTGTCCGGGCCAGCGGCAATATATGTGTCCAAGGGTTGGGCGTTTACAACTCTACATTGTTTGCCGCCCATGATATATTGATTATCGACGGAACCGGGGTGGCTCGAGGGGGAAGACTGGAAGCCGGACACCGGATTAAAGTGAAAAGACTGGGGGCCCCGGCCAATGTCAAAACTTACGTTCGGGTGAATCAAGAGGATGGGCAGGTGTCAGCTGAGTACTTATATCCGGATGTCACCATTGAAATTAATGGCATATCGTACCACAATCAACGGGAACAGTCCCTGGTCAAAATGTGTTATGACCGAAAAACCCACAGCTTAATAACAGTATAGTTTTTACTCCACTAGGGGTGCTGAATGGCTGAGAGAGGTTTCCGCCTCAACCCTTGAACCTGACCTAGATAATACTAGCGTAGGGAAGTGGAGTCACGTCAGCATCGCGTTGCCCGGCGTACATATTGTCTGGGAGGAGACATGGCCCAAAACAGTCCTTTGCTGTTTGATGTTCCTTCCCGATGGCTGATGGTTCCTGTAACCGCTCTACTAAAAGCCGGTGTTATTGTTTGAATGTTGACTGACCACTCCTACCTGGGAGTGGTTTTTTATTTCTCTCATGAAAGGAGTCCGTTTTTATATGATTCAAGATTATCTTTATCTGATTGACTATGCCAAGTTGTTTGCCCTGGGTCAAAGCTCATGATGTGGCAACCATGGGCCGCTTTGCCCGTTTACTGGATGCCACCTTAAATGTGGAAATGGACTTACATCGCCAGTATGCCAAGAAGTTCGGCATCTCCGAACAAGAGCTGGAACAGGCGCAGCCTGCCCCAACGACGCTGGCTTATACCCACTATATGCTTCATGTGGCTCAAAACGGGACACTGGCTGAACTGGTGGCCAGCCTGTTGCCTTGCATGTGGAGCTACCATGAAATAGGCCGGCTCTCAATCGGATTCCTGGCGCCAGCGAGCATGAATTTTACGGAGATTGGATCAAGATGTACGCCAGTGAGGAGTTTGGGGAACTGGCTCAATGGACCATCGATTTATTGGATGAGCAAGCAGAGGGCAAACCAGAGAGGGAGCTGGAGCGTCTGGAAGAAATCTTCTTAAACACGACCCGTTTCGAGTATCTGTTTTGGGAGATGTCCTATTACAGAAAGATGTGGCCGACTGATGAATAAGCATGCGGACCATGTTCAGCAAGAGATGGAAATGGGGGATGAAGCCTTCGGCAGTCAAATAGAAGAGACTTGGCAAGAGACGGCTGACTGGTTGCTGGAGGGTGGCTTGATAGAGGCGGTCCCATCTGTTGAGGAGATCTATGTCAATCTGGTCGACGAAAATAACCAGTAAGAAACGAATGCTCTCCTTAGAGTAAACATGATATAATCATAGGCATATACATAAGATAAATCCGCCTAAAGGAGAGTTATTCTACATGAGTGACAAACAGGTACTGGGTTTGATTTACGGAGGAAAGTCAAGTGAACATGAAGTTTCATTGCGCACCGCTTTCTCTATTTTGCATGCTATTGATTATGATAAATGGAGAGTGGTTCCCCTCTATATCCAATTGGATGGCTTATGGGTGGAAGGGGGGAGTTTGCAACAGCCGCCTTCCACCGTTGCCGAGCTCAGATTGGCCACCAACCGCCATCCGGACCTGTTAAAGCTGAAGGAAACTGTGGATATAGTATTCCCGGTCGTTCACGGTCCGTATGGGGAAGACGGTACTTTGCAGGGCTTGTTGGAGATGATCGACGTCCCTTATGTAGGGTCAGGTGTCCTGGGTTCCAGTTTGGGTATGGATAAAGTGATGATGAAAAGAATGTTTGCTTTGCACAATCTGCCGCAAGGAGAATATTTAGCCTATACCCGTCAAGAGATTGACAACAGATTGGAGTCAGTCTGTACAGAAATTGAAGCTCAGCTGGGATACCCCGTCTTTGTTAAACCGGCGAATCTGGGTTCCAGTGTTGGCATCAATAAGGCCAAAAACGAGAAGCAGCTGGTGAAAGCTCTGGCTGAGGCAGCCGCATTTGATCAAAAAGTGGTTGTCGAAGCGTTTATTGATGGCCGGGAAGTGGAGATTGGCGTATTGGGCAATCATGCTGGCAATTTGCAAACATCGGTAGTGGGTGAGATTGTCAGCTCGGCAGAGTTTTACGATTATGAATCCAAGTATAAGGATGGCGGAGCTGAACTGTTTATTCCCGCCCGGATCCCTGAGCGGGTGGCCAGCGAAATGGCCCAGTTGGCCAAAGAAGCATTCCTGGCTTTAGATTGCACCGGTCTGGCCCGGGTTGACTTCTTTTGGAATGAGAAAGAAGATCAGTTATATCTGAACGAAATTAACACACTGCCAGGATTCACCGAGTACAGCATGTATCCGCTGCTGTTCAAGGAGGCAGGCCTCTCCTACCCGGAGTTGATTGAAACATTGATCCAACTGGGGATTGAGCGCTTTAGGGAAAAAAAGAAGATCCGGGTGATCGCCCAAAGCTTGGATTAGCCCGAACTGATTGCGGCTTTGCTCAGTGCTTGCGGCACGGCCTAGTGTTCACCGTCACGCTGAAAACATAACAAAAAAGCCGATTCCTGTCCCTGTTCAAAACGGCAGAACATAGGGAGGGGAGTCGGCTTTCTTGGTGCTATGGGGTCAGTGACTCGATGATTTTTTCAAGTTTCATGCCCCGGGATGCTTTAAGCAGGATGACATGCTCCGGTGTCAGATAAGGTTTGAGAACCTCAATGGCTTCCTCATGGGTAGACACATGGGTTCCGCCCGCTGCTTTGGAGATGAGTGACGATTTATCACCTACCGTAATCACAGTAAGCCGTTTGTCTTTAATATATTGGCCAACTTCTGTATGCAGCTTGTCAGATTGTTCTCCCAGCTCAAAAATGTCTCCGAGCACAACGACTTTTTTCCGGCCGGGATAAATATGCTCAAAAGTGTCAATGGCCACTTTCATAGACGTGGGGCTGGCGTTATAAGCATCATTGATCAGGATGCTGCCGTTAGGCCCAGCCATCGTTTGAAAGCGCATGTCCGAAATAGAAATGGACATCATGGTTTGTTGCAATGTCTCCAGGTTAATGCCCGACCGGTAGGCGATGAAGGCGGCGGGCAGCAGGTTGGAAATATTGTGTTCGCCAAACATGGGCATGAAACAGGAAACCGACTGGCCATCGACATGCAAATCGAAGAAGCTGCCATGTTCTGAAAAGGTGATGTTAGTGGCATAGATATCTGCTTCTTTCCTGATGCTGTAGGTATACACCTTGCCCGGATACCGGGGGGCTTGGCTCAGAACCAGCGGGTCGTCACCGTTGAGGATCACAAACCCGTCCGGATCCGTATGGGGCAACAATTCTCCTTTGGCTTCAGCAATTTTTTCACGCAGGCCAAAAAATTGAATGTGGGCGTCCCCAACATTGGTAATCACACTGATGTTCGGTTGGGCCATACGGGCTAAAAAATCGATTTCTCCAGCCTTGTTCATCCCCAGTTCCAGCACCGCTAGCTCATGGTGTTTTTTAATATGCAGCAGAGATAAAGGAACCCCCAAATCATTGTTAAAATTCTTATAGGTTTTATATACCTTAAACTTGGCGGATAACAGATGGGCAATCATATCTTTGGTTGTTGTTTTGCCGTTACTGCCGGTCACGGCAACGACTGGGAGGCTTAAGCGTTTCCGGTACCCGGTAGCCAATGCCTGGAAGGCAGACCGGGTATCTTCGTTAAAGATAAAGCTAACCCCTTGGTGTGTCTGGCGAAGCTGGGGATCGTCCTGGGAAACGAGGACTGAGGCGGCGCCTTTTTCAATCGCGTCATCAATAAATTGATGTCCGTCCCGGGCGCCTCCTGTCAGAGCCACAAACAGGGAGTGGTCTTCCAATTGTCTGGAATCGAAATGGACAAACTCAACCATGGCTTCCGGATCCCCCTGTAGCAACTGGCTCCCGGAAAGTTCCACCACATCCTTAACTGTCAGCATGTAGATTCCCCTTTACTTTTAGACTGAATAACTTTGGACACATTAACATTTTATATAATCAGCACGGGATTTTGGAGTTTTTTCTTTCTATTTTGGACCTAATTACGTAAAATATAATAGAACTTCATATAGGACTTCGTAAATTATATTCGTAAATTATTAGAATTAAGTTAGACTTTGGACTAAGGGGAATATGGGATGAATACACTGCTGTTGTTTTGTCTGCTGGCCTATTTGATAGGTTCCATTCCGACTGGTAAGATCGTTGCCAGCCTGAAAGGCATTGATATTCAACAGGTGGGAACAGGCAACATAGGCGCTAGTAACGCTTACTTAACGATGGGGAAAAAAGCCGGTTTACTCGTCTTGTTAGGGGACTTTGGCAAGGCTTACCTCCTGGTTGATCTGGCACTGCGTTACTTGTCTTTCGGGGAAACGTCTATTGTCGGTCTGTTCCTGATTTTGGGCAATATGAAATCCTTATTTCTCCGTTTCTCAGGGGGCAAAGGCATTGCCACCAGCCTGGGAGTGTTTTTGGCTACCGAACCACTGGTTGGGTTTGTGCTGGTGTTATGTTGGGGTGCCGGCCTGGTGTTTGCTAAATATATGTTTCTGTTTGCCATGATGGGCACGATGATTGTGCCTTTTACTTATTATAAGCTAACCTATGATCTTTTAGCCCTGTTCATCTCTTTCCTGATTTGCCTGCTTATTCTTCTCAAACACCGGAAAAATTTCAAATTGAAAAGCAGAAAAGGACCTGAGGTTCAAAAAATATAAATCTTGTTTTGCATGAACTTCTATATTGTCGAACGTCGTCAAATGTGGTAACATGATCTGTAATTGATTGAAAAGAAAACGTTTTCGAAACCAACATTTTCTTAGATGCTGTTTGGTTTGTAGGAGGAAACCTCTATGCCCACGACAATCAAAGATATCGCCAGAAAAGCGGGTGTATCAGTCACAACGGTTTCCAAAGCCCTGAATAACTATCAGGACATTAAGCCGGAAACCCGTAAAAAAATACTTAAAATTGCCAGAGAGTTAAACTACCAACCCAATACAACGGCCAGAAACCTGGTTTTAAGAAAGACCAATACCATTGGCTTGATCATATCAGGACTTAGCACCTCGCGTTCGGCTCACCATTTTCTATTTGATGTGATCTGCGGCATTAATGACCAGGCCTATGCCAAACAGTATGATGTCCTTTTGTATGGGACCAACTCTGAAAGCCAGAAAAAGATGTCGTACCTGGATTTGTGTTTGCAACGCAATTTTGACGGTGTGATCCTGATGGGTGTCAAAACAGATGATCCCTATGTCCGGGAAGTGGTTGAAGCCGACATCCCCACGGTTTTGATAGATGTGCCGATTGTCAGCTCGACCTGCGGTTACGTGACGACTGATAATGTCAAAGGAGCGGAAATGGCTGTTCAGCATCTGTTAGATTTGGGGCACCGACAAATTTTGATGATTAATGGCCACCGGCAGGCTTTTGTCAGTCTGCAGCGGGAGGAAGGATATAAGAAAGCGCTGGAAGCGAATGGCCTCTCTTACCGTGAAGATTATGTTGCCTATACCGATTTTGAAAGCGCTAGCGGGGGACAGGCAGCTGCCACACTGTTGCAAAAGCACCGGCAAGCAACGGCCATATTTTGTGCCAGTGATCTTATTGCTTATGGCGCCATCACCAGGTTGTTGGAAATGGGATGGCGGGTACCTGAAGATATATCCGTCATTGGCTTTGACGGGATTGAGTTGGGAGAAATTATGACCCCAGCCTTGAGCACAATCTATCAAAACCGGTATCTGATGGGAGCCTCCGCGGTTAATATGTTGATGGAATTACTAGAGGGAAACGAAGGATATTCCAGAGTTTTGGCTCCTACTCTCATTCAGCGTGAAAGTACGGCAGATCTGCTTAATCCGGATGGTCATGTATAGAATCTGGCTCACAGTGCTTTATATTTTTTAGGGATCTCAAAAACGTTTTCGAATATATCTCATCGCATCAAAAGTTGTTGAAAAAATTTGCTGTACAAAGAAAGGGCGAAGTATGATGGATTATCGCGTCTTGAAAGAGAACGATCTGTTCATTCTGACTGACAAAGATGGCAACATCCCGAATAAGGATAGAACAGAAAAAGGATTATATTACCAGGATACCCGCTTTTTGAGCATGTACCAGCTGGAGCTGGAGGGGATTGACTTAATTTTGCTCTCCTCCCGCTCAGAACAAAATTATCTTGGCACGGTAAGATTGACCAACGCTGAGACAAGAAGCGGTAATGAAATTGTATTGTGGCGTGAGTCTTTAGGTGTTCACCGAAAACGTTTTATATACAATGGTGTGTTTTATGAAAAAATCACTTTTGAGAATTATAACAACTTCCCGCTCACCGTCCGGCCCAAACTAAGATTCGGAGCGGATTATAATCATATGTTTGCGGTGCGTGGTTATTTGGAAGGGCGACGAGGTGTGTTGCAGGCCCCCGCCGTGACGAATGATGGTCTGATTTTGGGGTATGAGGGCAGTGACGGTATATCAAGACAGACAGTTATTCAAGTTGAGCCCTCTCCCAAGTCTGCTTCAGAGCAAGGGACGTTATCTTTGGAAGTTCATGTCAGGCCTGAGTCAACGGCCTCAGTCAATGTTGTCATCTGTCCAGTCATTGCAAACCAAGTGCCTGAGCGAGTCACTTTTGAACAAGCTCTGGACGCTCTGGAAGCCAGCTATGGGGAGTGGAGACAGGCCAGCACCAAAGCCTTTTCCGATTCGGAGCTGTTTAATAAGGTGTATGAGCGCAGCTTGCTGGATATGAGAGCGTTGTTGACTGATCTGGGCGAAGGCCGGTTTCCTGTCGCCGGCATTCCCTGGTATGCAGTGCCCTTCGGACGGGACAGTTTGATTGCGGCAATTCAACTGCTGTCTGTCAATCCTGATATTGCGAAGGGAACGTTAAAAACGTTGGCCAAATATCAGGGGCGGGAAGTCAATGCTTGGAGAGATGAGCAACCTGGAAAGATTTTGCACGAACTTCGTTTCGGGGAACCGGCCAATAACCACGATATTCCCCATACCCCCTATTACGGCACCATTGATGCCACTCCGTTGTTCCTGGTTTTAGCGGCGGAATACTACCGCTGGACAGGAGATATTGAGTTGATGAGAGAACTGTTGTCCCATTTAAAAGCGGGCATCAGCTGGATAAATCAGTATGGAGACCGGGATCAGGATGGTTTTGTGGAGTACTGTCAAGAATCCGGCAAAGGAATTGCCAATCAAGGCTGGAAAGATTCTGCAGATTCCATTGTGCATAAGAATGGTGAACTGGCCAGGGCACCTATTGCATTGGCTGAAGTTCAAGGGTATGTCTATGATGCCAAGACGAAATTGGCTGATGTGATGAATGATTTGGAAGAACATGAATTGGCTGCCCAATTGCGTCAGGAAGCAGCTGCTTTAAAACAAGCCTTTGCTGAGCGGTTTTGGCTGGAAGAGGAGCAATTTGTCACCGTTGCACTAGATGGTGATAAGAATAAAGTTGAAAGTGTGACGAGCAATCCGGGACATTGTCTGTGGAGCTGCCTGTTAACCAAGGAACAGGAAGAAAAAGTGGTTAAGCGTTTATTGGCCCCTGACATGTTCAGCGGCTATGGGATTCGCACCATGAGCACAACGAGCACCCGCTACAATCCGATGAGTTATCATGACGGGTCAATCTGGCCCCATGACAACTCTCTGATCATGTTGGGCATGAAGCAGCTGGGCTATGCCCGGGAGGCGATGGAGGTGGTTGAAGCGCTTCTTGAGGCAGCCAGCCATTTCGAATATCATCGCTTGCCTGAGCTTTTCTGCGGCTATGACAGGGAGGAAGAACCATATCCTGTTGATTATCCGGTAGCTTGTTCACCACAGGCTTGGGCTGCCGGAACAGTTTTTGTGATGTTGCAAACCATGTTGGGCATTCAGCCAGATGTACCCAGAGGTCTGGTCAGATTCTCGCCCTCCTTGCCTCCGTCAATCAACCGCTTAAAAGTAACAGATATAAGTGTGGGGCAGGGAACACTGGATGTGCTGTTGCTTAAAGATGAAGAAGGGGAAGTGACGGTTAAAATGTTAAAAAATGAAACCGGTTTGCAAGTGATGATCTGATCGCAAACCAGGGAGAAGCTTTGGGACTCATCCAACATGGATTGTAGGTTATTTACAGGATGAAGCGCCGGATCTCGATTACAAGGTAGCGGAACTGCCTTACTCCAAAGCGCCAGCCACATTCGCCTTTACAGTGGCATATGTGATGGGACAAAATTCTGCTCATAAAGAGGAAGCCTTTAAGCTGATTGAGTTCTTAACCGGTCCTGAAGCGCAACACATTACTGTTGAGGGAGGACTGGCTCTGCCTTCCCGCATGTCTCTGGCTGAAGACTTTATTGAGAAATATCCTGAGCGTAAAGCTTGGGTGCTTGGTGGGGATTACGCACGGCCTTATACCTTGGGACCCAACTTTGGCCGTAAGAATCAAATCTTTGATAACGCTGTAGAAGCTGTCTTTTTGGGCCAAAAAACGGCTGAAGAAGCATTGACTGAGGCCCAGCAGGAGATTGATGCCCTGAATCCTTAAACTTGAGGTGGAAAAGTGACAGTGGCACAGGGGAGAGTCTCTCCCCTTGCCCACCCCAAATATCCACAGATCCGGAGCTTGCTTGCATTAAGCTTATTTACCGGAAAACAGCGTAAAAGGCAGGTTGGCCCTGGCTTTTGTTTCAGGTCATTCATCTATGGCCTGGGGCAAGAGCGAGGGAATGATAACCTTTTCCGCATTGAGTGACATATGAGGTGAAAAATGATGATGCAAACCGGTCCTGTACAGCAAAACGTGTTTGTCCGGGTATACAAGAGACTGAGTTCCGAACGGATGGGTGAATTTTTAACAGGCTATGTCATGTTGATGCCTGCCGTGCTGCTCTTGGCCATTTTCTTTTTCTATCCGATTTTATTTGTCTTTTCCTTGGCTTTTCAGGACTATAACTTGCTGCGCAATGAGGGCATCTGGATTGGATTAGATCATTTCAGGCGTCTGTTAGACGATGGGGTGTTTCACCGTTCCCTGTACAATACGTTTTTCTATGTCATCGGGGTGGTGCCGGTACAGACGGCCATGGCGGTCCTGCTGGCTCTGATTGTAAATGCCAATATCCGGGGTAAAACCTTTTTCAGAGCGGCTTATTTTATTCCCTCCATCACCGCTTCGGATGTGGCGTCGCTGATATTCTTATACATCTATTCCCGCAATGGCATGTTAAATACTTTTCTGGGCTGGTTTGGTGTAGAACCACGCGTCTGGTTTGAAGATCCGGCCTTTGCTTTACCTTCAATTATGGTCATGAACATTTGGTCATGCGCCAGTATTTCCTGTCCATTCCGCGAGAATTGGAGGAGGCGGCCCGGATTGACGGGTTGAACCGGTTTGGCATCTTTTTCCGGATTGTTTTGCTCTTATCCAAACCTGCCTTATCAGCATGCACCATCTTTGCTTTTATGGGGGCCTGGAACAACTTTATGTATCCCTTAACCATGGCCAGAAAGCCGGAGATGCATGTCTTAACCGTTGGATTACAAAGCTTTCGCAACAATTTTTATACCGAGTGGGGCCCCATTTTGGTGGGAACGATTATCATGATGGTTCCTGTTTTGGTGATATTCTTGCTTTTCCAGCGCCACTTTGTCAGAGGGATCAGCACAACGGGACTGAAATGAGCAACAGAATAGGCCTTAAGAACTTTTTTTGTAAGAAGGGTGGCTGAAAATCGCTGTGCAAAAAGCTGTGGATGATGTTGTTCACAGCTTTTTCCTTTTCGTTACGGTATCTTGATTATTTAACCACAATTTATACACAACTTAACCACAAGGGAGTGTGGATAAGTAGAACGCTTGTTCTATATCTGCAGGCATGCTATAATCAAGTAAACTTTTTTTTGAGGTGAACCAGTGATGGATCGCTTAAGTGACCGGGGACTGATTGAGGCCTACAAAAAGGCCATAGAGATAAAATGCTCAGAAGACTTTTTGCACCTGCTGTTGGAAGAGATCCAGAGACGAAACCTCTTGCCCCTTGTGCTTTATCATTAAAATCCACCTTGCTCCGGTTAAACAGCTTGTGTTTAATCCTAACCGGAGAAGGTGGATTTTTTTACCGTATCAGAATTTATATCGTGTCAGCCAGATGTATGAATCGACGTAGTGGACACGATGACGTAGATAGATAAGGGCAACTAAGGCTACCGCACTGCGCCTAACGGCTTGGCGTTAGCCAAGTTTTCTTTAAGCCTGTGCTTGTCCATGTAGTGTTTTCAGCACAATAGGGATCTCTTCTTCATCAATGGTGCGGAAGTCAAGAATCAGGTGATCATCCATAATACGGCCCACCACTGGAAAAGGGGATGTACGCAGCCGTTTGCTAAAGGCGGAAATCGAACGGTCAACAGAAGACGTTAACTTGACACCCCAGGATGGGAGTGTGACCTCTGGCAATGTTCCGCCTCCTACCTCAGATTCAACTTGAATCAGTTCGGCGGTAAATATGGAACTGTCCACTTGATTAATAAATTGCTCCGCTTTAGCTTTGATTGACTCTTCAGCTTGCAAGATCATGCGCAAGGTGGGAATTTCCTCCTTGGCCTGTGCTGGGTTGAGATATGCCTTCAGCGTGGCATGCAGGGCTGCAAGAGTAAACTTGTCCACACGCAGAGAGCGCATCAGCTGATTTTTTTTCAGGCGCTTAATGTATTCGGCTTTGCCGGCGATAATCCCGGCCTGGGGCCCTCCCAAAAGCTTGTCTCCACTGAAGGAAACAAGATCTATCCCTTCCCGGAGCACATCCTGCACCGTCGGCTCGTTGCCGATCCCGTACGGGCGGAGATCAAAGAGTACACCGCTGCCCAAATCTTCAAAAACCGGCAGGTTGCGTTGGTGGGCCAGTTGAACCAGCTCGTGTCCCGGGACAGATGCAGTGAAGCCTTTAATGACAAAATTGCTGGTATGCACTTTCATGATTAAGCCTGTCCGTTCACTAATGGCCCGTTCATAATCATACAGGTGAGTTTTGTTCGTGGTACCCACTTCTACCAGATTGGCTCCGCTTTCACGCATGATCTCAAACACCCGGAAGGAACCTCCGATCTCAACCAATTCTCCTCTGGAGACAATGACTTCTTTATTGGTGGCCATCTCTTTTAAAACCAAATAAACAGCCGCTGCATTATTGTTACATACCAGAGCCGCTTCTGCACCAGTTAAGTGGCAGATCAATTTTTCCACAATGTCGTGCCGTGATCCCCGGGTCCCTTCCACTAAATTAAACTCTAAGCTGGAATAATAGGTGGCCACTTCCGTCAGAGCCCGCTGGGCTGCTTTGCTTAGTTTTGCCCGCCCCAAATTGGTATGCAGTACCACCCCGGTCCCGTTGATCACTGGTTTTAACGGAGAGTGGAGCAACTGTTTGATTTTCATTGCCAAGGTCTGTATGATCTCTTGCTCTACGGAAAAGTCTGCTGGTCGTGTCTCTGTTAAGATTTTTTGCCGCACCTGTTCAACACTTTTCTGGCAAAGCTGTGTCAGTGTTTCTTGATCCAACACCTGACCTTCATTTAGCCGCTGAACATCAGGCAAGCTCAGCAGTTCATGAATGGCAGGAATTTGGCGCAACAGTTGTTGTTGAGTGGTTGTTAACATAGTATCCCCCTTCAGCTTGAAGTGGTATGATGTAAGGGATATCCCATTGTTTTAGATCCAATCTTTCCTGTCGTCGGTTATTATTATATAATAATAAAAATGTAAAAGGAAAAAAGATAACTGCAAAACATAGATTTGCACCTGAGAAAGGATGATTGTCAATGGGTAAGGAGCAGGTCAATCATAAAAAATACGAAAACATTCGTTTTGATATACAGGATGAGAGCGTCATTCTGGTTGACATTTTGGAAACGATTCCTTATGAATATGTGGGCAAGCGGACAGAGGTGACCATTCCAACCAGTGAATTCACGTCGGTTTGTCCTTGGTCTGGGTTGCCAGATTTTGCCGAAATTGAAATTACGTACATTCCCAGAGAAACCTTGATTGAAATGAAATCCCTGAAGTATTACCTCACTTCTTACCGCAATGTGGGGATTTACCAGGAGCATGCCACTCAGCGCATTTTACACGATTTGGTCAACGTATGTGACCCGCTGATGATGAAGGTAGAAGCTCATTGGAATGCCCGCGGGGGATTAGGCACCCGCACGGTCGCCGAATATGTCGCTCCTGATGCAGAAGGAACAGAGCAGCAATAAGGAGGGGAAGGATGAACTCACAAGAGATTCGCCAAGCCCTGGAGAAGGAAAGCCAAAAGCGGGGGTGGCAAACCCGCTGGGACAGAGACAAGGAAAAGCTGGAGGTGCGCTTTGATGAAGCCCATGCTCCCTTTGAAGTCTCCATCCCCAGGGTGGTCAGTCGTATCAGACAGGAAAAAGCAGATCCACAGCAAGTGTTGAACGATATGATCCGTCAGATTCAAATTGTGGTGGAAGCAGCCAAACAACGGGAAACTTTGTCTTTGACAGGAAAAGATGAGTACGTTTATCCTGTGATGCGCAGCACCTCTTTTCCAGTGGAAACATCGGACGGAAAAGCGCTTGTCTATGCTGAGCATACGGCTGAATCGCGGATTTTTTACGCCTTGGATTTGGGTCAAAGTTATACGTTAATTGATACTGGACTGCTCGAAGAGGCGGGGTGGTCCCAGCAGGAACTAAAAGAAAAGGCGTTATTTAATCTGCGCGGTTTAACACAAGAGGCTAAGCTGGATGTGGTGGCCGGCAACCATTTTTACTTTATCAGCCCGGGTGACGGTTATGGTGCCAGCCGGATATTGAACCACTCCCTGCTCCAGATGTATGCGCAGAAGGCCAAAGGGGAATTTTGCCTGGCTATTCCCCATCAGGATGTGTTGGTGATGGCTGATATCCGCAATGATGACGGTTATGACATTTTGCAGCAGTTGACACTTGCTTTTTACAGGCAGGGGGATATGCCAATCACGATGCTTCCTTTTCAGTATAAAGACGGTCAGATGGAACCCATTTTCATTTTAGCTAAACGGAAACCGGTGAATGGAAAACGGAAAAAGTAAGGCGGCCACTAAATGGCCGCCAATTTTATTGCCAAGAATGTTTTGCTGTGTTTTTATCCAAACTAAAAAAGACACTAATAGGTTGGTGGTGAGGCAGGGTGTATGCTTATTTGAAAAGAATGGCCAAGTGGTATTTGGCTCTTCTGTTTAAGCTGGACATCGTAGGTCTGGAACATGTGCCGGAAAAAGGGGCAGTGATTGTGGCGGCCAATCATATCAGCAATCATGATCCTATTGTCATCGGTTATGCTTTGGAACGTCCCATTCATTTTCTGGCTAAGAAAGAGTTGTTTCGCTTTCAGTGGTCGGCCTGGCTCTTTCACAAGTTGCATGCCATCCCTGTTGACCGTCAAGGCGGCTCGGTGATTAGGGCTGTTCGCCGTGCTCTGGCTGTGCTTGAGCGTGCCGAAGTCTTTGGCATTTTTCCGGAAGGCACCCGGTGTAAGGAAGGGGAAGAGGTCAGGCCCAAAAAAGGAGTGGCTTTTTTTTCCTGTAAAACGGGAGCGCCTGTCCTTCCTGTTGCCATTATAAGAGGAAAAAGGCGTCTGAGAAGGCATCTGACTTTGAGGATCGGTCCGCCGATTGACATCAGCCGGTTTGACACACGGGATTACCAAGTATTGGCTGAAGCGATTATGAAAGAAATCCGACAGTTAAAAGCTGAACAAGGAGCAGGTAAGCGGGCCTGGAAGCCTGAGCCCGTTTAAAGAGGAAGAGGGTGGTATTGTCCATATGCCTTTATTAATAAAAGTAAGGGAAATGATCAATCAAAATCTATCTTTTTTCATAGTATGAATGAAAAGAGAATGGTCAATTTGCTGCTTATCCAAATTAAGTGTTAAGAAAATTTAAAGATTCTCTTAAATGGAAGGTAGTCTCATTAAGGAGGTGCAACTGTGTTTCATTCCTTTCCATATCATCCTCCCAATCAAACGACCGTAGCTGTATTCGTTAAATCCTCAGTCATTAAGGCACTGAATGATCAGCGTGTAAAGGAACGGATTGACTTTCTTCGTCAGGCAAACCAGCAAGTAAGGACCAACTTATACTTTTTTGCGATGCCCGATGTAGATTTATTAAATAAACAGATCAAGGGAACATATTATGATGATCAATGTAAAATGTGGAAACAAAAGGTATTCCCTTTTCCAGTTGTTTTATATCAACGTCGGTCAAACGGTAAGAAGCAGGTTCAAGCATTTTTTCGGAGGTTAAGAGAAAATGGCGTCATCTTTTTAAATGCACAGGGCGATTTTAACAAATGGGATGTCTATCAAAAATTAAGTAAAAACGAAGATATGAAAGAATATTTACCTACCACTGTCTCATTTACAGGGATAAATGATTTAATGTATATGTTTGAGCATTTCGATAGGGTATATGTTAAACCACATGTAGGAAGATACAGTAGAAAAGTCATTCTTGTGGAAAATAATACAGGAGAGGGGTTTAAGTATAGTTACTATGGTAATAGCTTGAAGGGAGGTTCTGCAAAAACATTAGAAGAGTTGGATCAAAAATTACATCAAATATGTGGTAACAAAAAACTGCTCATTCAGCAAGCGATAGAAAGTCAATGGAGGCATGATGATCGGATCGTGGACTTCAGGTCCGAAGTTCAACGCAATGGGAACGGTGAGGTGGAGGTCGTCGCTACGTCTGTACGTGAAGCGGACAAGTGTGTACCTATAACCAGTACAAGAGCTAATACCAGTGTATACTCGCTGCAAACGTTCTTAACAGAATGCCTTCAATATTCGAAACAAGATAGATTCTTTTTGGAGAAGAAGATAGATGATTTTTTAATCAATGTTTTTTACCATATTGAACGTTTATACGGAAAATTTGGGGAATTGGGCATCGATTTTGTGATCGATCCTAACGGGAAGATGTTTCTGATCGAAGTCAATGCCAGATCCGCCAAACAATCGTTAATTCAGTCATATGACAATCCTACAATCAAAAAAGCTTTTATCAATCCGTTGGAATATGCAAAATTTCTGCATTTAACAAGCTTCAATACGGAGGTGTAGATAAAAAATTCTTAACCATCAAGAAAAAAAGATGAAGATCGTCTTTGTTAGCCCTGGGAAATTTTCTGTTCCACCAGTCATCGGTACATCTGTGGAACATGATATTGAAATGGTGGGTAAGTCTTTATATCCCCATCATGTTGTGATTTATACACGTAAGTGTGAAGAATATCCGGTGTCTACTCAGGAGGGGCATGTTGAATACCGCCGTTTCACTTACCATCATTGGCGAGATTATTTACAATTAGTGCTTGAAGATTTAAAGAGATTTCACCCAGATATTATCCAGGTGGAAAACCGTCCTCAATATATTTCAATCATTAAAAACCATTTTCCTCATACACCTGTCGTTCTCAATATGCACTCGCTTACCTTCATATCTTCCAGACTGATTTCAACAGAAGAGGCCAATCATGCCATGGGTCAGGTGGACGCATTGATTACAAATAGCCGCTTTCTTCAAAGAGAATATGAGGAACGATTTCCACAAGTAGAAGGAAAGACATACGGCATTCATTTAGGAATCGCCCCAGAACATTACCGTGCTGCAGAAAAGGCTAAACAGAAATTACGCAACCTAAAAAACATATATGGGATACAACAAGGCGATAGAGTGCTACTTTTTGTTGGGCGTATCATCAAAGGGAAAGGTCTTCACCATCTGATTAACGCCATGCATCAAATACGGAATCGGCATGAAAGTGTAAAGTTACTTGTTGTCGGCAGCCCCAGGTATGGGCGTAACACATCCACACGTTATTTCCGCAGGATTAAAAAGGAAGCGAAACGATTAAAAGATTGTATCATATTCACCCAATTTATAAAACCGGAAGACATGCCTTATATGTATCAGTTAGCCGATGTGGTGGTGACGCCATCGACCGGAAAAGAGGCATTATGTCGAGTGAATTTGGAAGCCATGGCCTCAAAGAAGCCGGTGGTGACAACTGATAGTGGTGGGATACCGGAAATCGTGATAGATAACGAAACTGGGTATGTTGTACCCATAGAAAATATATCTGAACAGTTACCTCAAAAGATCAATAAGCTGCTACAGTCTAAAACGTTACGAAAGCGCTTTGGAGAAAATGGGCTGGCTCGTGTAAAGGATTTTACTTGGGAACAGACAGCCAAAGCATACGTTAACGTGTACCGGAAACTTATCAAATAATTAAAAGAGCCTTTCAATAAGGCTTTTTTTATATGTAAATCTCACTTCTATTATCCTATCAAATGCCTCTTTTTATGAAACTCATGCTAGAGCCCAGAACATGTCCGTTTTTATTACCGTACAAATAGATTAACACGTTTAAGCGTGTGAAATTATTTTCAACAGATTAATGATGTTGGCAAAGAAGGGGTCTTGATGAATAACATGTATCTTTCAGATCGTACTACAATTGCTGTTATTGGACTCGGTTATGTTGGTTTGCCGTTGGCCATGTTATTTGCGAAGAACGGATTCAAAGTCATAGGTTTTGACCGCGATTTACAAAAGCTCGCTTATTTACGACAAGGAAAAAGTTATATAGATGATGTTTCCGATAGCGAGGTTCACGATAACCTCAATAAAGGGACGTTCGAGGTAGCGGGACAATATGAGAAAGTCCGTCAGGTGAATGCATGTATTCTTTGTCTTCCAACTCCACTTAATGAACACAGAGCCCCGGATTTGAGTTATGTTCAAAGTGCGATCCGGGACATGTCAGCCCATGTTTCACCCGGACAGCTGATCGTATTGGAAAGTTCCACGTTCCCGGGTACGACAGAAGATGTTGTACGTCCCTTACTCGAAAAGAATGGTCATAAAGTAGGAGTTGATATTTATCTCGGTTACTCACCAGAACGTATTAATCCGGGTAATAAGGAGTATGATATCGCTGACATCCCCAAGGTGGTTAGTGGAGTGACTGATCAATGTAAGGAGAGAGTCACTCAGTTATATGGCCAAGTATTTACGAAATTGGTACAAGTATCATCCCCAACAATTGCAGAAATGACAAAGATCTTAGAAAATGCACAACGGTTTGTCAATATTTCTCTGATGAATGAACTCGCCATTTGTTGTGAGCAGATGGGAATCGATATATGGGAGGTTATTGAGGCAGCAAAAACGAAACCGTACGGTTTTACCCCATATTATCCGGGCCCGGGTATCGGCGGCCATTGCATACCGGTCGATCCCCTGTATTTCTTATGGAAAGCACGTCAGCATCATCAAAATGTCAAAATGATCGAAACAGCAAAAGATGTCAATGATAAAATGCCTGACTATATCGTTCAACGTATTTTGAAACTGTTGATAAAACGGAACAATGACATGCGTGACAGGCATGTGTTGCTTGTGGGCATGACCTATAAAAAGGATGTAACTGATGTCCGTGAATCGGTTTCGATTCCCATATTCGAAAAATTACTCAAGCAAAACATCATTGTATCCTATCATGATCCACTGGTTAAGCATGTGAACGTAGGCAATCAAACGTATACCAGCGTGGCCTTGACAAGGGGTCGACTGAAGAAGAGTGATTGTGTCGTGATTTTAACGGATCACAGTTTCCTGCCGTATGATGACATCATTCAATTTGCGCCGCTTGTATTTGATACAAGAAATGCGATCAAGGAAACGTATGCGCATGTGATGCGGCTGTAGAGACCGGGGTAAACGAATGTGACCGGAAGGAAGGGATTAATATGGCTGATGAGGCCCTTTTTACAGTGGTCATTCCCGTATACAACCGAGAGAAGATGATCCGCAAGGCAATAAAAAGTGTGATTCGCCAAACGTACCCTTATTGGAAGCTGCTTATTATCGATGATGCGTCGACGGACAGAACCATACAGCGCATTAGACCGTTTCAGAATGATAAACGAATTCAAGTGATTTCATTAAAAGAAAATGTCGGTCTGGCCAAAGTGTTAAATATCGCTCTCGAACAGGTGGACACTCCTTATTTCGTTCAACTAGACTCGGATGATTGGTTGGAGCCCTGTACGCTGGAGGAATTGGCCAAAGCAATTAAAAAAGCAGATCCTCAAACAGCACTATTTTACGGAAACTGCAAATTTAGACGAAAGAAAAATGGAAAGTGGAAAGTAACGAAATATATTCGGCATCGTTCATTTACGGATAAATATGATTTTCTTCAATATTTAACATATTCCCCGGTACCACGCTGTTTTAGAACGGAGGCTTTGCGTGAGACAGGAGGATGGGAGACCGATGATCCCTATGAAGGGAGAATCATGTCTGATCGCCGCATATGCCTCAAACTCATCGAAAGATACCCGTTTTACTGGATTGATCAATATTTGTATAACTGCCGCAGACATCGGGACCGACTTACGAATAAGGATTCCAAAGAACAAAGGAATGAATTGCGGAAAATGGTCATTGAGTATTATCTGAAAAAATGGGGAAACCACTACAGACCGGTATATACAAAGAAGTATGGATACTTGAAAATCAAACGTTTGGAGAAAGTGGAATAAATAAACAAAAGAAGGGAGGGGATATTGTGACGGTTTATCTTGTCACCGGTGGAGCAGGGTTTATTGGCTCCCATATTGTTCATGCCTTAGTCCAACGAGGAAAAAGGGTACGTGTACTGGATGATTTATCGACTGGACATAAACATAATCTGCAAGATGTGCTGAGTGATATTGAACTGATTAAAGGCGATTTGACTGATGCCCGGACAGTTAACAAAGCCGTACAAGGCGTAGACGTGATTTTTCATCAGGGAGCTGTTCCTTCTGTCCCAAAATCGATAAAAAATCCGCTGCTGAGCAATGATGTCAATGTATCCGGCACAGTCCAACTGTTACACGCTGCTGTTAACAATGGCGTTGGACGGGTCATTTATGCTGCATCGTCATCGGTCTACGGAAATTCAAATGTATTACCGAAACGAGAAGATATGCCAGCAAACCCATTATCTCCTTATGCTGTAAGCAAATATGCAGGTGAATTATATTGTAAAGTGTTCCATGACGTTTATGGTCTGGAAACGATATCGCTTCGCTACTTCAATGTGTTTGGACCAAAGCAGGATCCTCAGTCTGAGTATGCAGCTGTGATTCCTAAGTTTATTCAAACCATGATTCGTAACGGGTCCCCGACTATATTTGGTGATGGCACTCAGTCTCGAGACTTTACCTATATAGATAATGTTGTTTTGGCTAATCTTTTAGCCTCACAAGCGCCTCGGCTTCGAGGAGAAACGGTGAATATTGGTTGCGGCGAAAGCACAACGTTAAATCACTTAGTTCACATGATCAACACGATTTTAAATAAACAAATCACACCTCGCTATGCTGAAGAACGTCAAGGGGATGTCAAGCATTCATTGGCGGATTATCAACATGCCTATCAGATCATTGGTTATCAACCGATTATCTCTGTAGAAGAGGGACTGAAGCGGACAGTAGAGTGGTTCAAAGCGCAAGAATAAGAGGCGCTTTGATTTACGGGAGGGCATGAGAAAATATGACCTATCACTTTTTGTATCGTAATGGGTTTCTCATCACAAACCGACCATTATCTAATAAAATACCTGACATTCTGCATTGGAAGGAATTAAACGTTGCAGGGTATTCGATTTATACAGACGAGACCGTGGATGTGTATCATCGTCGTTACAATGATGTAGATATTGTACTTATCGGGATCGTGTTAAATCCGTTTTCGAAGATAAGTAATCCTAAAAAAATTTTAATCAACCTTTGTCAAAAATTCGCCTATTCAAATGACAGGTTTTTTGACTATCTTGACATGTTAAGTGGGAGGTTTGTCATATTTATACGCTCGAAAGCCCAATCTTACATTATTCATGATGCAGCGGGCAATCGCTCAGTCTTTTACGATATCAGTGACACCAATCACGTTTTCGTTTCATCCCATGCCCAACTGATTGCAGACCTCAAACACTACAAAATAGATGCTGATATAAGGAAATTCATGGAAAGTGTTGATTTTAAAAATCATCTTGACAGTCATTTGCCAGGGGTTTTAACGCCTTATCAAAATATTGATTTGCTCACTCCCAATACGTTGTTAGATTTAAACAAATATAAGGTCAAAAGATTTTTTCCGCGAGAACCTTTATTGGGTCAGAAAGTAACCGATCAATTGGCAGAAGAACTAGGGGCTTTGTTTACCAATCAAATGGACTTATTAAGGAAAAAATACAAGTTGTCTCTTTCATTAACAGCAGGGGTTGATAGCCGCCTAAGCTTAGCTGCAGCAAAAAAACACAAAAACAGCATCCATTATTTCACCTATACAACGGATATAAAAAAGTCATTGGAAAAAGACGCACAGGCAGCTCAAAAATTGTGTCATCTTCTCAATCTTCACCACCAGGCAATCGAGTGTAATCAACAACCTGACAAAGAATTTTTCAACTTATACGTAAAGAACAGTGCTTACTTGGCTTCGTGGAAACGGGTATTGATTGGGAAGGGATTATACTCCGTCTATCCTAAAGGATTATTGCATGTGAAATCGAATGTATCTGAAATTGGCCGGGCGTTTTATAGAAGAAAATATGATCTTCCCAACAAGATCTCTGCCGATATATATGCCAGTTTATACCCCATTAAAGGTGATCGCACATTTATATGCAATGCTTTTAAACAATATATTCAACAAACTGAACTAAATAGTCAAAAGATATTCAACTACGATCCATATGATATCGTCTATTGGGAGTATCGGATCGGAAATTGGCAAAGTCTTGTGTTACTTGAAACGGATATTATACACAACACCTATATATTATACAATAATCGATCCATATTAAAAAAATTACTCAGTGTTCCATTAGCCGATCGGATCAATGATACATTATACATTCAAATGATCAAACATATGTGGCCGGATGTCTTACAAATACCTATCAATCCACATAAAACAATCAAAAGAAAAAGATTACGTTAATGGAGGGCTGATCAAGGGGGAAAATCTTATGCCCCGAAAGGTAAAAATATTATATTTCACCGTCAACCGGAGGAATTGGTTACATGAACAAAGTGAATATTTTAAATCCTTACTAGTAAAGCATCCTGATGTTGATGTTCATTTTGTTGAAGATGGGGGAGATATTAAGGAATTACTAGCTAGATTAGACTTAACTCCTGACTTTATATACATTGATCACAATCTTCCAAGAATGAAACCCATTACAGGCTTAAATAACATTCCTGTTCCGAAAGGCGTATTGGTGGATGTTCTTCATCATAAAACAAGACGGTTCCGGACTTTAATGAATGACAAATGTATTGACGTCATTTTTGGGTTTTACCGTGATGCTTTTGCACGTTATTTCCCTGAGTATGTTAATCGGTTTATATGGTTACCGCGCCATGTCAATCCGCGAATATTTAAAGATTACGGTTTAAAAAAAGATATTGATTATTTACTGATGGGGCGGGTCAACAAAGATGTTTATCCATTTCGTCACAAAATGGTTCGCAAAATGAAATCCATAAAAGGGTTTGTTTACCATGAACATCCCGGTTATCGCTATTTTAGTAACAGAGAAAAAGGCGAAGTCTTTATTGGCAAGAAATATGCCCAAGAAATTAATCGGGCCAAAATATTTTTAACGGACGGCTCTTTATACAAATACCCGGTTAGTAAGTATTTTGAAGTGCCTGCCTGCAACACGTTGTTGTTAGCAACAGGATCACAAGAGTTAAAAGATCTGGGGTTTATAGATGGGGAGACGTTTGTACAAATCGATAAGCATAACTTTTTAAAGAAAGCGAAATATTACCTTAAACATGAGGACGAAAGAAACGACATCTCAAGAAGAGGATATGAAATGGTCAGGGCTCGTCACACGACGGAGATCCGGGTCAATGAATTCGTCCAGCATGTAAAAACATTTTTAGGGATGTGAAGCAATTGATATTATCGGATTTTGAAGGAGGATGTAAAGATGGATTCATTCAAACAAAATGTCATTGTCACTGGGATTCCAAGAGGGGGGACAACATTAACGGCCGCCCTTATAGATAGTTTAACGAATAGCATATGTTTAAATGAGCCTAAATGGCAGGAAAAATGGTTACGTGAAACCATAAAACATGATCAACTTGTTGAACGATTAATCAACGATTTTGCCATGATCAGAAAAAAAATAATAAATGGGGAACCTGTCCTTGATCATCGTAAAAAAGATGGTTCTCCACCAACCAATTATTACAGTAACGCTCACCAAAATAAAAGCAAAAAACGAAAAAAAGATAAGAGTATTAAGCAACAACCAACAGTGTTTAACATTGATAGTAAAGATTTCCTGTTAGGTATTAAACATTGTACACTCTATACCGGCCTTTTACCCCAATTGATCAAATCGAATGAATTCTCTATGATTGCCATCACAAGGCATCCCGTACAAACGCTTTTATCCTGGCATTCGGTAGGCAGGTATCGAAGAAATAAACCGCAGGCGGTTGCAGCTCATTGGCCAGAATTAAATAAGATCATCGCCACAAAAGATGATCAATTAATTAAAAATGCCAAAATATATGATTTGTTTTGCCAAATGTATCTAAACAATCGCCATCACATTCGAATAATCAAATATGAAGACATCATAAAAGGCCCATCAATCTTTGAAAAGCTGTTTCAGCGGAAATTTGAAGAAAAGGTCAAGATAAATACCAAAAAAAGGAGTCCCCATTATGATTATTCTCTTGTCGACAACATTAAAGAAAGCCTGTATCAGCATGCTCCTCATACGTTAGAGTTGTATTCTTTAGATGATTAATAATAGGTTTAATTGTGTATGATAGGTATTTTGAAAGGAGTGAGGAGGTTGACATCTCAGTTAGCCACTAAAGTAACGGCCATTATTAAAACATTTGAACGACCTCATTGTCTGAATCGGCTAGTTGACAGCATTAAGAAATATTATCCTGATTTGCCTATTATCGTAGCAGACGATAGTTTGAAGCCAGTTCCACGTAGCGATGTCGAGTACCATATTCTCCCGTTTGATAGCGGATTACCAAAAGGGCGCAATTTTCTAATCCAACAAGTGAAGACCCCTTACGTGTTGGTCCTTGATGATGATTATTGTTTTATTGAAGAAACAAAGATTGAAAAGCTTCTTGATGTACTCGAGAACTCTGATATCGATATCGTGGGTGGCCGGCTTTTGGAGAAAAATCATGTAAGAAGTTTTCATGGGAAGCTTATCCGTAGAGGGACTAAACTTCGAAAAGTTCGTAAGTCAAATGGAAAACAGTATGGCTGTAGGTTATATGACTATATTAATAATTTTTTTCTGGCGAGGACCGAAACATTACGCAAATACAAGTGGGATGAACAATTTAAAACAGGAGGGCAGCATATTGACTTTTTCCTCAGTTACAAAGGAAAGATAAAAGTCGCCCTTCATCCAGAAGTATTCATCTATCATTTTAGAGATCGAACGGATGATCGTTATAAAAAATACAGGAAACGTGCGAAGGAAATTTATAAGCCTCTGTTTTTAAAAAAACATGGGTTGTCGGAATATAAAACGGCCAGGGGATTACTTCCGCTAAAAACAGTACAAAAACACTTGAGTTCAGAAACAATTGAACGGTTTTCGCTCAAATTATAAACATGTGCTCAATGAAAGGGAAATTCAGAATGGATCTGGATAACATCATAAAGCAAGGACATTTTGATTTGCACATACATTCAACGGCTTCAGATGGCGTGTATACACCGGAAGAGCTGGTTAAAAAAGCGGCGAAATCAGGTTTGAAAACCATCTCCATTACAGATCATGATACACTGGCAGGTATTGAAGAAGCAAAAAAAGCGGGTAAACGCTATGGTGTGCGAGTGATTCCCGGGGTAGAACTGAGCACGAAGTATAAGGGAAAAAGCATTGATATTTTGGGTTACAATGTATCAACTTGTGGTGAATTGACTGAAACTTTAACTAAGCTCCGTGAAGGACGCTATGAGAGAGCGTTGCGAATCATTGCTCAGTTCAATGAATTAGGGATGCCTCTCACGCTGGATGATGTAAAGAAGTTCAGTCAGGACGGTGTCATTGGCCGGCCCCATATTGCCAGAGCGGTTGTCCACAAAGGATATGTGTCCGATTATCAAGAGGTATTCGATCATTACTTGGCAGACGGGAAGCCCTGTGCGGTCAATAAAGTGACGCTGTCTCCCCAGCAAGGCATCGACTTGATTCATCGTGCAGGAGGAAAGGCTGTTTTGGCTCATCCTGTTTTCATCGGAAACGATGAATTGGTTCGGGAACTGCTGCATCTCTTTAACTTCGATGGGATTGAAGTATGGCATCGTGAGCATCGTACAGAAGATCAAAGGCGGTATCAGAACATGGCACATGAATTCAAGCTGGTGATGACCGGGGGATCCGATTTTCATCATGATCAACATCATTTAGGTCAGTTTCGATAAACGACCGACAACAAGATGTGGACAGAAAACAACGGGGTGACGTTGTGAATATAGAGATTGTTTTAGTAACTATCATCATTGTGTTTATGTGCGTCACGTTAATGAAAGAATGGCTGGCTCCGTATTTGACGGTTTTTATTTCCCTGGCATTGCTTGTGTTATTGGGTATCCTGACACCTGAAGAGGCTTTTATAGGGTTCTCCAATCCAGGCGTCATAACGGTTGCACTTTTATTCATTATCGGATCTGCCGTTCATAAGAGCGGTGTGTTGTACCGCTGGGTGGTACACCTGTTGGGAAAAACGAAATCCCTGTCATTGATCCTCGTTAAAATCATGTCATCTGTTTCCTTTCTCTCTGCATTTATGAACAATACACCGATCGTCACGATACTCACTCCCATCCTCCAAAGCTGGTGCTCCAAGCATCACCTATCCCCTTCTAAAATATTAATACCGTTATCGTATGCTGCCATTTTGGGTGGGACCATCACATTGATCGGAACCTCAACCAATTTAATCATTCATGGATTGTTGCAACAAAAAGGATTACCAGGATTTACGATGTTTCAATTTATCTATATTGGTATACCACTGACCATCGTTGGCCTCATATATATGGTTGTAACCGGTCAGCACCGCCTGCCTGAACGAACGAACATGATGGATACGTTTCATCAATCCAATAGAGATTGGATTGTTCGATTTCGGGTACCGGAACATTCCGAGCTCATAGGTCAATCGATAAAAAGTGCACAACTAAGGGAGTTAAAAGATGGCTTTTTGATTGGTGTTGCACGCAGAAAACGAATGATCTTACCAGTATCGAATCAAGAAGTGATTCAGAGCGGCGACCGATTGATTTTTGCTGGTGATCCTCAAAGCATCATAGAATTGGCGAGAACGAAGAACATGATCCTGGAAACCAAAAGTGAGGAGCATGTCACGTATGAGAACGGACCTTTCTCATTAGTAGAAGCGGTTATTTCATCGACGTCCCCATTGCTCCATAAAAAGGTAAAAGAAAGTCATTTTCGCTCCAAGTATAACGCTGCCATTATTGCTGTACGCAGGAACAATAAAGATGTCACATCAGGTATAGGGGAAATGGTATTCAGACCGGGGGATGTGCTCCTTTTAATAACAGGGAAGGACTTTGGCAAGACTTGGTCTGATTCTGCGGATTTTCATATTGTTTCTTCCGAAAATCTATCATTTGCAAACGACATAGACATATTTGCTAAATCAAAAATTGTTATCGCAACTTTAATTGGAGTGATCATACTTTCGGCTTTTCAAATGATGCCTATATTATATGCTGCTTTACTGGGCGTACTCATTCTCATTTTAACGAAATCTATCACGCCTGTTGAGGTCAGAAGCTCTGTTGATATCGGCATTTTGATCCTGATGGCTTCTTCCATTGGAATCGGTCAAGCTATTGAAAAAACTGGTTTATCATCTATCATTGCCGGTGCTATCCTCCAAACTGAAGCCATTTTCGGTGTGTTTGGGGTCGCGCTGTTCATTTACATTTGTACGAACATTCTTACCGAAATCATGAATAACATTGCTGCAGCGGCATTCATGTTTCCGATTGGATACTCTGTCGCTATAACTCAGGGAATCGATCCGATGTTTTTTTCTATTATTATTGCTATTGCTGCTTCTTGTAGTTTTATCACCCCGATTGGATATCAAACAAATTTACTGGTTTATGGTCCAGGAGGATATCGATTTACCGATTACATGAAAGTGGGCTTCCCATTGAGTATATTGTGTATGATGGTTACAGTTATCATGGCCATCGTGGTTTGGGGGTAGAAAGTAGACAGGAGAGGGGAGAATATCCATGAATAATGATCAAGAGACACAGAACATCACTTGGCATAACACTTAACTCAGTAAAGAATGGGTGCAAGAATCAGTTGCTCGAATTTGCACTTATATCAGCTCATTGTTATGAGGAGAAATACGGAAAAAACAATCTACTTCTTTAAAGGAAGGGGTGTACGCATGTCTATACAACCCCATGGAGGCAAGCTTATCAATTTGAAGGCATCTGAAGAGGAAAGAAAACTGTTATTGGCTCAATGCCTGATCATGAAGAAAATACAAGTAGAAAACAGGGTTATTTCGGATATTGTCCTTTTGGCTGTAGGTGCTTATAGCCCATTAAAGGGATTTATGGGTAAAGAAGATTACGAGTCTGTTGTTTCTCATATGCAGCTTTCTAATGGTAAGTTATGGCCGATACCTATCACATTTCCGGTTTCTAGGGAAGTTGCCGAAGACATTGAGGAAGGATCCCAAGTTGCTATACTTGATAACCAGCTGCAATATATTGCAGTTTTGAAGGTGGAGGAGAAATTTTCATATAGTAAGGAAAAAGAAGCCCACCACGTCTTTCAAACAACGGATATCAATCATCCGGGGGTGGCTCATCTTTATCGTCAGGGTGATGTATTATTAGGAGGGCCAATCCGTTTGATTCAACTCCCCAATATGCCTTTCCAAGAATATCATTTGGAGCCCGAGCAGTCAAGGAAGTACTTTCAGGAAAAGGGATGGAATACGGTCACTGCCTTTCAAACACGAAACCCTATTCACCGCGCCCATGAGTATATACAAAAATGTGCCTTGGAAATCACGGATGGACTCTTCATTCATCCGCTTGTCGGAGAGACGAAAAAAGATGATGTGCCTGCGGATGTGCGCATCAAGAGTTACGAGGTGCTTTTGGAGCATTATTATCCTCAAGAAAAAGTATGTTTATCTGTCTTTCCGGCAGCCATGCGTTATGCGGGCCCTAGGGAGGCGGTCTTTCATGCCATTTGTCGTAAGAATTATGGATGTACGCATATCATTATCGGACGTGATCATGCAGGGGTAGGGAACTATTACGGAACCTATGATGCCCAAGCACTGATCAAAAGTTTGCCTGTCGAGGAGCTGGGAATCACTCCGTTGTGTTTTGAACATGCGTTCTATTGCCAAAAGTGTGAGGGAATGACTAGCTATAAAACATGTCCACATGAATCAGCCCATCATGTGTTTCTCAGCGGAACCAAGGTAAGAGAGAGATTGCAACAAGGGCTCTCTTTACCACCAGAATTCACAAGA
This sequence comes from Caldalkalibacillus uzonensis, assembly GCF_030814135.1. Lineage (NCBI taxonomy): Bacteria > Bacillati > Bacillota > Bacilli > Caryophanales > Bacillaceae > Caldalkalibacillus > Caldalkalibacillus uzonensis. Next base: position 228,166 of record NZ_JAUSUQ010000005.1, read on the forward strand.
CCACAAGTGGCACAAGTTCTTAAGGAAGCATATCAAAAGAGGAGAGTCAGCAGGAAATAATAAAAAAGTTTCCAGCTTTCAGCTTTAAAGTTCTGCACCTATACCGTATGACCTGCTTAATGAAATGGTTCAAAGTTGTCCTAAGAGGGTATGATCAAACTTAGAGATTCAGGACGCTTTGATGTAGGGGTATTGGCATGGTTTCTATTTAGTCGTTCTTTCCATAGATAGATGCCGTGTCCACACTCATTCACCTTCCATATACTGTGTTATGGTTTATTGCGTGTAACGCCAATTCTGCCAAAAGCTTTACATCGCTCATATGATCGGGAACCATTAGAAAAGCATTTGTTTCTCCGTTAGAGTATGCAAAATATATTACAGGATTTTAGGATATTAGCCGGGATGACAAACAGGTACTGTCAGAAGGGCAGTGCTTTTTGTGTTTTTTAATCTTGATGACTTTGTCCTCTACTTCCACTATAACAAAAACCGCATGTGTCTTGAAACACTTGTCCGTGTCATTAAAATCCTAAATCCATAAAATAAAACTACAATGGTCAAGGTGATCACATTCAACTTTATAACGTTATTAAGCAGCAGGTGAGGATTTATGCTAGACACCAAAAAATTTGGGGAATTGCTAAAAAAGTCTGGGTTTTCATTTTACAGCGGAGTGCCTTGCTCTTTTTTAAAGAATTTCATTAATTATGCGATTAACGAATGTGAATATATCGCTGCTGCAAATGAAGGAGATGCAGTAGCCATAGCATCTGGTGCTTTTATTGGGGGGAAAAAGTCGGTTGTTCTCATGCAAAATTCAGGTCTGTCTAATGCTGTTTCACCTTTAGTTTCTTTGAACTATCCCTTTAGGCTGCCAGTGCTTGGATTTGTCAGCCTCCGAGGAGAACCGGGTAAACCTGATGAACCTCAACATGAACTGATGGGGCGAATTACAACGGAGTTATTGGAATTAATGCAAATCAAATGGCAGTATTTATCGAGTGATATACAGGAAGCCAAACATCAAGTCGAACAAGCTAATCGATGGATTGAAAAGAATCAGCCCTTTTTCTTTGTTGTTAAAAAAGGAACGTTTGGAGAGGAGATTCTAAGGAAAAAAAGTCTCTCTTCACATTCGAACCAAGTGATATTGATGAAAAAAGAAGAGGATCAGCTCCCCGTACGGTTTCAAGTATTGGAGGTCATTAATCGATTCAAAGACAACCAAACCGTACAACTGGTAACCACGGGAAAAACTGGACGAGAATTATATGAGATTGAAGATGCACCCAACAATTTCTACATGGTTGGTTCCATGGGGTGTGTCAGCTCACTTGGCCTTGGCTTAGCCCTAACCCAAACAAATAAGGATATCATCGTTATTGATGGTGATGGTTCCTTGTTGATGCGCATGGGAAGTTTGGCCACGAACGGGTACTATCACCCCCACAATATGCTTCATCTACTATTAGATAATCATACGTATGATTCGACAGGGGGACAAAATACAGTCTCTCACAATGTGAATTTTATCAAGATAGCTGCCGCCGCAGGCTATGAGAAATGCATCTATATTCATAATGTACAAGAGTTAGTATCCACTATAAAAGAATGGAAAAAATCAAGAGGATTGACTTTTGTTTATATGAAAATAGCAAAGGGATCCAAGAAAAACCTTGGCCGTCCGAAAATCAAACCGCATGAAGTTAAGGAAAGATTACAACATTTTTTAAGAGGCAATACAGACGGAGGAGTGTATAAATGAAACCGGAACGAAATAAGTGGGAAAGATATAAGTTTATGAAAACTTCAGAGTGGTTGGCACCCTACTTACCTGAAACCCGAAAACTGAACAAAAATAACTTTTGGGCCATGATCAATAAATTCGGAACTGTATATCTTAAGCCAATCAGAGGTCGAAGGGGGGAAGGTATCATTAAAATATCTTTAAAAGAAGACAATGTCTTTGAAATGCACCACGAAAATAAAAGAAAAACGATACGTAGTGAAAAAGAGGCTTATTCTTATATACAAAAGAAAATGAAATCTCGTAGTTATATAGTCCAACAGCCTGTCCGCCTTACTGAAATCAATGGCCGTCCGATAGATTTCAGAGTGATTGTACAACGTAGAAATCTAGATGAACCTTGGACGGTAACTGCAAAAGTGGTAAAAGTTGCAGGTAAAGGGTATATCGTGACCAATCATGCAAGAAGTAAAGGGACAATTTTAACCGTTGAAGAGGCCATTCAAAAATCACCACTTAAAAAGCTCTGTCAAGAAGAATTATTATTTAATATCGATCGGATTGCCTTACTGGCTTCGCAAGAATTAACTAGACATTACCCATATCATCGTATTTACGGATATGATATCGGGGTTGAGCCTGATGGAAAGATCATGATTATTGAAGCTAATTCAGACCCAATGTTTTTTCATTTCCGCCAACTTAAAGATAAAACGATGTATCGTCGCATTATGGAATATAAAAGAGGTTAACTTCTAGGTTATGACAGAACAGAATAATATGAGAAAAGTAAAAAGAAATATATTGCTTAATCCCGGTCCTGCTACAACAACAGGAAGTGTTAAATGGGCGAGCTCTGTGATTCCTTCAGAAGCTGTAGTGCTCATCATCAATAACGGTGCTTACGGTCAAAGAATGTGTCAGATTGCTCATATTTACGGTTTTAACGTCCTTGAAATTCAAAGCCCCCCTGACGCTCCTATCGATTTAACCACTTTAGAAACATTGATCCAAAAATCCTCTCGTAAAATTTCTCATCTCGCTGTTGTCCATCATGAGACAACGACTGGCTATTAAACGACATTGAATCTATCGGAAAAATTTGCAAAAGACATCATATTGACATGATTGTGGATACAATGAGTTCGTTTGCAGCCATTCCAATCGATATGCAATAAATGAATATTAGTTATCTAGCCGTTTTTTCAAACACAAGTCAAATTCGTTTCACTCCCCCTGTACAGACATTATATGCACCGAAGCAAGCCATCATTGAGTGTAAACAAGGGGATATATCACCTATAAGGATATTGAAGTATTTTTTATTGAAAAGCTATTTTAAGGAATATTGGGTATCTAAAATAAACACCATCTTTCCCAAAAAAGGACTATAACGTTTTACGAGGTGGGTTTTTAATGAAAAAAACTACAAAACTAAAAAAATTATTAAACTCACAAAATCTAGAATTTTTAATGGAAGCGCATAACGGCCTATCGGCCAAAATTGTGGAGGAAGCCGGTTTTAAAGGGATTTGGGCCAGTGGATTATCTATCTCTGCAAGTTTAGGTGTGAGGGACAATAATGAGGCTTCATGGACACAAGTATTAGAAGTAATAGAGTTTATGAGTGACGCCACTTCTATACCTATCTTATTGGACGGAGATACAGGTTACGGGAACTTCAATAATGCAAGGAGACTGGTCAAAAAGTTAGAGCAACGTCATATCGCAGGGGTCTGTATTGAAGATAAACTTTTTCCGAAAACTAATTCTTTTATTAAAGGCGAGGCTCAACCACTTGCCGACATAAATGAATTTTGCGGAAAAATAAAAGCGATGAAAGACACTCAACTAGATGATGATTTTTGTGTAGTGGCAAGAGTCGAAGCTTTTATTGCCGGATTAGGACTTAAAGAAGCCTTACGACGGGCAGAGGCGTATCGTCAAGCCGGTGCTGATGCCATTCTTATACACAGTAAAAGATCAGATGTCACTGAAATTGAATCTTTTATGAAAGAATGGAAAGGAAGGCTACCCGTTATCATTGTCCCTACGAAATACTATTCTACTCCAACCAAACATTTCAGAGACATGGGCGTCAGTGTTGTCATTTGGGCTAATCATAATTTAAGGGCCTCGATTATGGCGATGCAAGGTATATCCAAGCAAATATTTCAGGATGAAACACTCATTCATGTCGAAGGCAACATCGTAACAGTTGATGAAGTATTTAGACTTCAAAATCACAGTGAGTTTGAAGAAGCGGAAAAAAAATACCTTCCATCTAATAATAAGAAAGTAACTAAAACTTAACCATCAATGAGGTAAAGGTGTGTTCAAGGCATGTTTAAAAACGGATTGTGGTGCGAACCGAAATCGGCTTGGTTACGGGGTTTCCGGGAAAAAGCCAGATGCTTGGGTGATACACTTTTCCAATACTGACGAAGCAGGCGGAGATTGGATTGGTAATAAAACTTGATGGCGCCGTAGGCGGAATTCACAGAGGCAGAACTAAGCTTTTGGACCGTAATCGCATAATGAAGAAAGGATCGAATCTCATCATATCCGACGGAGGCTGGAATATTTGCCGCAAAACTCATAGAAACGTTGAATGTGTTTCAAATTAGTCCATTGTAGTGGGCATCGCTTGTATGACATCTTGCATAAAAAACACCTTCCTTTTTTACTTTAGAGGATAAAGGAAGGTGTGATGGATTGTAGTAAGGGGGTTAGAGAGCTACCACGCAGCGGTTTCGTTCAACAAAGCATTCACGCTCGGGCCTGACGGCCCCTTGGTCACCAGAAGGTGGAGAAGGGAAGTGAATTCAGGCGACAACCCTGCACCGACTAACCGCGTTGCGGCAGCTCTTCGTGCTTAAGAGACGACAACTCTGCCTATATTTTATAACGATAAGTTTTTCCTGGCTTTCGTTCGATATCCGGAGGAAAACTTTTTCGCTTATCCGCAAAATATTTAGCTCGATAGTCACCTTCAGAAAGCTTATTAAACGTTAAAAAAACCATTCTTCTTATTGTATCTGTTAGATTTGGTCCTGAACGGTGTGGTGTGTAAGAATCAAAGATGATGATATCGCCTGGTTTCATTTCGAAAGAGACCCAATCTAATTTTTCAACTACATTTCTCGGTAGTTCTTTAAACATAGGCCCAAGCAGTCCTTTTTTATGTTCCCCGAGAGCACACTCCAAACAACCATTTTCAGGAGTTGCTTCATCTATACAAACGGCAACAGAAATATGCAAAGTTTGACCATATCTATCCCATCCGGCCTGGGCGTCTTGATGGGGCTTAAAGCCTTCACCACCTGGAAGTTTGAAATTTATTTTATCTTTAAAAAGTACTGCAGGTTCTTCAAACAGTTGTGAAACGATCCCAAGCATCCATTTCCCATTTAAGAATTTATTTAATTTTTCATGGTAAGGTAAAAAATTTTCTACTCTGTTTAAGATTCTGGAACCATCTTTTAAACTTTTCTCGTAATATTTCATCCATTTACCTGTTGTTTCAGGAAGATTCTGTACTTCTTCCACCCAATCTATTAGATTCTGTTTTATTTCAGAATTGTAAAGCTGTTCACAAGGTAAATAGAGACACCCATCTTGTTTCCATTTTTCAAGATGTTCTTTCGTTAATTGTTGAAGATAAATCATTTGGAGCACTCCTTTCTGATATAGTGAATGCTATTAGTAATAGCATTAGGAGGAGTCATGAATTAATATATAGGTATGGCCAATTATTTTCATGGGTACTATGAAGAACACGTTCTTTACATGTTGTTTGACTAATCATTTGCAATGCTTCTTCAATTGTAAAGTAGCCAATACCTTCACTCTCATCATTGAACTTTAATTGACCGGATAAGGGAGTCGCAAAAAACAAAAAATGGCAACTGCTTGCTTGTTTATTTTGATAAACTCCGATCAAGTCAATGATTTTAACTTGAATTCCTGTCTCTTCTTCAACTTCTCGTATAGCACCATCTTGTATGGATTCTCTGTTGTTAACAAATCCTCCTGGATATTCCCAACCTCTATATTTATTTTTTATTAACAAAATATGCTGATACTCATCACGTACTATTGCACCAGCTGACAGTCTATGTTTAGGTATCTTCATATACACCACACTTTCTTATAGCGATTTGTCTTTTGACTTAATACGAGGATAGACAACTGAAGTCGCTCTTTTCAGATGCTCCTCATTATCAATCTCACACCAAGCCAAGTCTGCTACTTTTTTCATGAAAAAAGAAGAGTGCTCAGCTGTTCGATTGAGGGCTTCTTCATAATCCAACATTGGATTTTCCTCTAACATTTCCTTTGCTAACTGACACATAAGTTCAAAAGTACTATAAGATATTTTTGAAATACCTACGAATTCACCATCAATCCTAGATAGAAATGAAGATTGTTTTTTCATTTTCTTAAAAAAATGTTTGTCGTCACATTCAATGAAAAATTCATCTCCTGATTGAGTTAAATCACTTGCGAGTATTACATTGGAATGCGAATCATCGAGGATTGATCGTAAGGCCTTCTTCTCGTATATGATGTCAGATTCCAATAATAAAAAATCCTCTTGAATTTGATCTTTCATCAACAGTAATGTATATAGGTTCCCGGTATTAGCAAAATGATGATTAACAGTAAATCGGATACCGGGATTTTTCTGTGCCAGAAATCTTAATTTTTCTTCCTTATAGCCCGTTCCGATCTGAATATGTGTGATTCCTGCATCTAATAACTTGTCTATAGATTCTTCAATGATCGATTTGTTTTCTATAACCAGTAAACCCTTTGGTGCATATTGAGAAATTTTATGCAGGCGCCTACCTCTTCCTGCGGCTAAGATCACTGCTGTTTTAATCATCAATCACCTTCCAATCATAGCCATTTTTTGAGGGTCTTATTTAGATCTTCGCTATATTTTATGAGCAGTTGTCGGACAAGGGGATAGTTTATTCGTTTAAATTAACGTAAATCAGGCATATATAGAATCAGCATTGGTTGATACAACCGATGCTTTTTTTTAAAAGAAAAGGTTCTTTAAGGAGTACAATTCGTACAAACCCTTCAAAGATCATCACCATAATCTAAAAGTAATATTAGGAATTAGGAGTGTGTGTAATGTACATGAACGATTTTAGATTAATTGATGTTTACAAACCTAGTGGGGGGAAAGTCAAGGTAGTAAAAAACCCAACACCCTACGAATTAATTGGCCAAGGGATGCAAGGTGCTGTTTTTAAGTTGTCAAACAAAATATGTGTGAAAATATATCCAGAAAAGAAACATCGCATTTGGGAAGAAGAAGTGCTAAGAGAAGCTCAAAAATCGCCCTTTTTCCCTAAGTTATATGATTCAGGAGCTAACTATATAGTAATGGAGTATGTCGAGGGAATACCTTTAGGGGATTACTTGAAGAATAAGAGAACCATGCCTCGTGAATTAACAAAACAGATTATAACTTTGCATAAAGAAATGGAGCGCTTAAAATTCACTGATTATGATATATATTTACGTCATTTCATTGTTACGAACAATAAAACAATAAAAGTAATTGACCATGTGAAGTCTTTTAAAAGAAATCGGCCTCAACCCGAACGTTTAGTCAAAGGATTAAGTAAACTTGGTCTACTGAGATCGTTCTCGTCTCAAGTCAAAGAAATAGATTATAAAACTTATACTAAATGGAAAAAAACGATAAAGAAATACTTATCATAGACGTTTCCGGTTACCTGAAGTCGCTCAAGCCCAAGTACAGAGGAGGGTGTCCCCGTACGTTTACGGAAGAACTACGGGCGGCAATCATCGAATTGGCTCAGATCCCGCCCAAAACGTTGGGGCTGCCGTTTACCGGTGGATAGCGTTTGTCAAATCAAAAACCGTCCAAATGTGCATTTAATTTCCGGCCACTTTGAGCTAAAAAATTAAGCTAGCTGTTGCTCTTGTAACCTCAATTACACCAGTTTATGTGAGTTCTATAGTGGTTTTAAAGCCAAAAGCAGAACTGCTTTTAGCTTTAAAGTTCTGCACCTATACCGTATGACCTGCTTGATGAAATGGCTCAAAGTTGTCCTAAGAGGGTATGATCAGACTTAGAGGTTCAGGACGCTTTGATGTAGGGGTATTAGCATGGTTTCTATTTAGTCGTTCTTTCCATAGATAGATGCCGTGTCCACACTCATTCACCTTCCATATACTGTGTTAGAGTCAGCTAGTCGTTTATTCTATGTCAGGTTTGTTAAGCTCACAAAAGTTAGATGGATCTTCCTTTTGCTCATTTGTGTGGATACAAATCATTGTTGATGGGATTAGTAAAGAAAGGATGATAAAAAGTGAGTAAGCGGTCTGTTGAGGTTCAACTAAAAGAGCATGCTGCCAAAGACCCTCACCTCATAACGATTCCAAAAGTGCTTGTTGACCTGATAGAAGGTCAACGTGATGAACAAATGCACGTTTACAAAATTCAAGAAATAATCGTGCAACAGAATCATGAATTAAAAAAAGGAAATAACGATTTCCAAGAAAAAAAGGGATTACATGATCGAAACCATTCGCTAGATGGAAAACAATCACCTGAAAAAAATGATTCATCACAAAAAGATAAAACCATTCATCTCAAAGTTGGGTTATTTGATGAAGAAGTCAACTATGCCATCAATGAAACGGATCATGTTATGGAGTTATCGCCAGCGTTAATGAAAAAGTTATGTCTTATGAATGGAACTATTTGCCATGCCAAATATGAAGACAAAAGTATTCGATTAGGCCCAGTAACCGGTATTTTTGTCAGTCAGAGTTATACTGACAAATTGTTTTATAAGCAAAAAGCAAAGAGACGGACGATGGAGTTAATGGGGGCTAATAGAGATGCCCATAATATTCTTTATTTCTTTTCAATGAGTGACGTGGATTTTTCAAATAAGAAAGTCATAGGCACCTATTATGATGATCATGAAAAGCGTTGGAAAAGAAGAGAATTCCCATTTCCAGATGTGCTTTATGATCGTGGCAGCGGCCGTCCTAATAGCCGATTACCTAAACAAGCTTTTCGTATGAAGCTTGAAACCGAAACCCCCATAAAAAAAATCAATGCCCAGCACTACTTTGATAAATGGGATCTGTATTATAAACTGAGTCAATATCCAGAGATGCGCCCTTATCTCCCGTTCACGATACTGTATCAGAATCCACAGGATTTACAAGCATTTCGTGGCACTAACAAAGTGTATGTCAAGAAATGTGTCAGCAGTAATGGCCGGAGAATCATGCGTGTCGAGAGGAAGTCACCTTCGCGTTTCGACTACAGTTACTATACAACCAAACTTGTTGTTGGAACAAAAAGAAATATCAGAGATGTGGCCCACTTAATTGAACATAAATTTGGCCGGGAACAGGTGATCGTTCAACGAGCGATAGATTTACCTACAATCGATGGAAGCAATATCGATATGCGGGCAACAGTTCAACGGGATGGTGAGGGTAAACTTGATGTGACTGCCGTTGCTGTCAGAGTTGGAGGGAAAGGTTGCCCTGTCACAAGTACACGAACAGGTGCTAAATGTTATCGGTTCGAGGATTTCTATAAGACATATTATGGGTATTCAAATCGACAAGTTAAAAAATTGAGGAAACGTGTTGATGATTTCTTGAAAAAAGTATATCACTATACCGAGAAAGCATATGGTGCCTTTGGAGAAATCGGAATTGATTTTGCCTTCGATAAGCAGGGTAATATATGGTTTATTGAGTGTAACGCCAAGCCTGCTAAAAGTGCTTTACACCGCTCATATGATCGGGAAACCATTAGGAAAGCATTTGTTTATCCGTTAGAGTATGCAAAATATATTACAGGATTTTAGGATATATTAACTGACGATTGCACGCTTAGGGAAGATATCCATGATTGGGTAGGTAAAAACAGGCACTGTCAGAAAGGCAGTGCTTGTACTTTATAACAAAAGCCTTTTTACTATAGAGCTGGGCTTATTTATTATACAAGTATTTTTGCCGAAAATATAATAATTTAAAAGTATCTAAGGAGGTTAAAAAAATGAAGCCTCTTATTCCAAACATCCCTGCGATTGCGATTACCGGTAGTGCTGGAAAATCAACGACTCAAGCATTTATTTATTCCATTCTAAGTACTAAGTGGAAAAGAATTCTTAAGACAACAAAAAACTTGAATTTGCCAAGTCATACGAATCAAAAGGTAAAGCGTCTCAAACCCTCTCACCAGGCTGTCATCTTGGAAATGGCATTTGGACGCGAGGCAGGAAAAAGGCATTTCCGGTATATACAGCCGAATATGGGGGTGATTACAAATATAGGCACAGCCCATTACGGCAAGCTTGGAAACAGTTTAGAATCAATAGCGAAATCCAAATCTTTATTAATCAAATATATGAACCCCAAGGGCACACTGTTCATCAACAATGATGATCAGAACTCAAAATTGTTAGAGACTCATCACTTTAAAGGGAAAATTGTCACAGTAGGAATCAAAAACAAAGCCGACTATCAAGCCAGTCATATCAAGTATTTGGACAATGGCATGCGTTTTAAAGTGGCCTTAGATAATCAAAAGGAGACATTCTTTATTCCCACATTCGGTGATCATAATGTGATCAATGCATTGTTTGCCATCGCTGTTGCCCACCAACTCCACTTTACACCCGCCGAAATGAGAAAAGGATTAAAAAAATTCAAAAACCCAGCCAGAAGGTTAGATGTGATTCCATTACCCCATCAATCCCTTCTGATTGATGATACTTTTAATGCGAACCCCCAATCGGTAAAAGCAGCGTCAGATGTACTCGTCAGACTAGGCAAAGGCAAAAAGAAAATTGTCGTATTGGGAAGCATGTTAGAGTTAGGTCAGTATTCAAAGAAAGGTCACAAAGAAGTTGGGCGTTATTTAGCCAAAAAGGGTATTGATGCGATTTACACCTATGGCAAAAAAGCCAAATGGATTGGGGAAGCGGCTATTAAAAAAGGGTTTCCAGCTCAAAACGTCCATCATTTCACAAATCGCCAGCATTTACACAACATGTTAGCAAAGCATTTCCAGCCTGATAGTGCCATTCTAGTCAAAGGATCTCACGCTATGAAAATGTATAAAACCGCCGAATTTCTTGCTGAATATAGCCTTCGTTTTTCCAGCACCAAATAAGTATGCCAAGGTCCTTCGTGATTTTTTAAAAACAGTTCATGAGGAGGTTGCTATGATGAAGCCCCTTATTCCCAATATACCTGCTATAGCAATCACCGGTAGTGCTGGGAAAACAACGACCAGAGAATTTGTTGCCTCGATACTGCAAACAAAATGGAAGATTCTTAAAGCAAGCAAAAGCAGAAATAAGAACCAACCCCAACACACTAAACAATACGTCCAACATCTAAAACCCTCTCACCAGGCTATGATCTTAGAAATAGGATTGGGGCGGAAAAGAGGAAAAAGTCATTTCCGGTATATACAGCCGAATATGGGGGTGATTACAAATATAGGCACAGCCCACTACGGCAAGCTTGGAAACAGTTTAAAATCAATAGCGAAATCCAAATCTTTATTAATCAAATATATGAACCCCAAGGGTACATTGTTCATCAACAATGATGATCAGAACTCAAAATTGTTAGAAACTCATCACTTTAAAGGGAAAATCGTCACAGTAGGAATCAAAAACAAAGCCGACTATCAAGCCAGTCATATCAAGTATTTGGATAATGGCATGAGTTTTCAAGTGGCCTTAGATAATCAAAAGGAGACATTCTTTATTCCCACTTTTGGTGATCATAATGTGATCAATGCATTGTTTGCCATCGCTGTTGCCCACCAACTCCACTTTACACCCGCCGAAATGAGAAAAGGATTAAAAAAATTCAAAAGCCCAGCCAGAAGGTTAAATGTAATTCCGCTCCCTAATCAATCCCTTCTGATTGATGATACTTTTAATGCGAACCCCCAATCGGTAAAAGCAGCGTCAGATGTACTCGTCAGACTAGGCAAAGGCAAAAAGAAAATTGTCGTATTGGGAAGCATGTTAGAGTTAGGTCAGTATTCAAAGAAAGGTCACAAAGAAGTTGGGTGTTATTTAGCCAAAAAGGATATTGATGCGATTTACACCTATGGCCAAAAAGCCAAATGGATTGGGGAAGCGGCTATTAAAAATGGATTTCCAGCTCAAAACGTCCATCACTTCACAAATCGCCAGCATTTACACAACATGTTAAAAAAGAACTTTCCTCATAGTGCTATTCTAGTCAAAGGATCTCACGCTATGAAAATGTATATCACCTCCGAATTTCTTGCTGAATATAGCCTTCGTTTGTCCAGCACTAAATAAGTGTGATCATAACAAAAAGCCACTATTCATAAGTGACTTTTTGAAATACGTCCTATTAAAGTCAGCTCCTGTCCACCTCTTCGTTTGCGTGGAGAAATCTATTGTTGTATTAATCAACGTATTTCAGGAGAACTCTTCCCGTCCTCACCAAATTTTTATTTAACAGAGATTTTTTTCTTATCAAATATTTATGCTTAACGACGGAAAAGCCTTGATGCAGCTAGGCTTTTCCGTTTGGTGACTTTTCTGAGCTGGCGGTGGTAACTTTCGAGCATGTAGGTGGTATAAATCAGTTTGCATTATCTCTGGTGGATAATTTTGAAAAAGGTGCAATTTTGGATCCTAGTTTTTTGCCCAGGATTAAACCATCAACGGGTACTTGGTTCCCCAGGTTTGTTCGAACTGATCCAATTCTTCCAGGGCTGCTTTATCGATAGGTTTCAGTTCAGCTGTAATTTTTTGATATCCTTGTAAGATAAGTAGCCGACGTATAAAGGGTTAATCTCACGTACGGTTTGATGAGGGAGAACTGAAAAAATAAGAAGTAAGGCGACCGTGCGGTCGCCAGGAAATTTCAGTACCCTAGTCTACCTTACTTCATTTTGAAAGGGATTCGAATGGTACTGATGCTACCCTAATTGTACAGCATTAATTAAGAGAGTAACTGTCCCAACACCTGGTACATCAATTTCTTCTTCTAAATCTACTGATGGGCAAGGAAATTGTACAGTTTGCCCAAAAACAGTAACAGTTACAATCCCATTAAATTTAGGAAACAGCGTGTTTGCAAATACTGTGATGGGATCAGGGAGCACTACGCCATCTATGGCTGTTACCTGTACGGTGACTGAACACAATCCTACTACAGCCATTCATTAACCCTCCTTTATACCTTTGATAGTCATATCATATGCATCTTCTCTCATACTGCTTGTACACTTAAACTAGTCAGAAAAGTATATTTAACGTTGGCTGACTTAAGATTGGCTATTGACATAACTTAATCAACACCTGAAGTTCATTTCTTACGAGGTGATCTAGCCAAAAAACGGGCATATTCGATGGGCTTCAAATATATGGTTCTAGTCAGTTCACTATCATTTACACGCTTGACGAACTTTTTCTGAGTTCTACCATTTACTTCAATGATCCACGGATTACCCTGATGATCCAGGCCAAAATCTACGGCCATTTCTCCTAAATGTCCAAGCTTATATTCTATAGCTTGGGCAGCCTGTATACTGATCTTTTCCATTTTGTCCAGCTGGTTTGTCGACAGCATGTTATTTTCCTTGAGCATATCATGAATGCTTTTTATCTCAGTAGCCTGATTCGTAATATAAGAGTCGGCACTACCCACCACTCGGCTAAACCCTCCGGAAACCGTCCATTGGCCTTGATGATCTTTCTGCACGTAGATACGGATATCATATTTTTTTTGATCGATAAGGTCCAAAGGAATAAACTGTTGGACTAAGAATCTCTCATTACCGATTAATGCATTGACCTCTTTAACAGAATCTTGTTCATTTGGTGTATTATTTGGTTGTGGGTACAAATTAGGAATATAACCGGTATTCGTTATTGTTTGTCCGTTCGATCAGGTATACCCGGCGCCCTAATTGACCTTTACTCGGCTTGAGGATAAGCTTGTTATATTTTTTTAATAATGGTATTAGATTGCTTGGGTGATATAGATAAGTAGCCAGTACATAATGATGAATGGCACTTTCTCGTAATATGTTGTAAATCTCCCACTTGTCAAATCTAGTGATACAATTAAATACCTTTCCTTTCCCAATTGCCCTTTCTAGTTTGTGAACTACAGTTCTGTTAGACGAATAAAGCCGGTTATAGACTGCTGCAGGGAAGGGGCAAGTTTTTCTTTCCCATTTCCCATTTTTGTAAATACGCCCGCGAATTTTATTCTTCGACCATTTGATTCCTCTGGGTCTAAATACTAACAAGTCCACGTTTAAAAGTTTAGCCATTTCATAGTCTCTTAACGGTCTTGGTTTGTAAACCATTATACCGATTAACGGTTTTGTCATAGACCGGTCAAAAGCGCGATGGCCAAGGCGTACGACAAACAGAAGATTTTTAACGCTTTCCTTTATTCGCTGGAACATTCTAAAAAATATCCAGGTTTTAGCTTTCATAAAAGACATCACCCCTAGAATAATATATGTGGTCAGGCTATGCTTGGATTGTTCTATTAACATTATCCATGTGCCAATATTTATATAAGGGAATTTTGTGATGCCGCTTTTTTAATTACTTTAAATGAACAAGCGCCGTTATTCTTTCACCCATTACGGAGAGATAGGCATCGATTGTCGTCCTTGACTGGCTGAACCAACTGTGGCTGATCAAATAAATGCCAAGCCGGACAAGATTTATCATTGTCAGACCCTGGGCCAAATCGACTATCTTCACCCCATATCCCCACAGAGGCACTGCAAACCCTAAAAATTCTGTTTAACGAGCTTTAAGCTCTAGACCTTCAGTACCATCATCACCCCAAACAATGTATACCTAAGTCCTAGGGATAATTTGTTTGGGATGTTTTATAATTGAAATGATTGTAATTTTTGAAATATTTATAGTCTTAGGGGGTGTTCGTTCACTGTTTACGTTTTGTCTTAATCCATTAAATGAAAGGGGAAGTGACGATGAAAAAGCTTGTTCAACATGGTGTGGTCTGTTTCTTAATCATTAGTGTCATTTTGAGCAGCTTTGGTATGAGCGCTGCAGCAAGTCAGAGCGGACAAGCCTCGCCAGCCACACTGGCCTCATTATATGCTGATATTGATCTCTCTTCTCCTGTTCCCACCACTGTCATTGTGGAACTTGAAGAAGAATCGATTGTAGAAGCTAAACATAAAGGAAAGAAGCAAAGCAAAGAGCGCCTGGCCAAAGTGCGTGGGCAAGTGATTAAGGAACTGCAAGCCAATGTGCCAGATGCAAAAGTGAATCGGGAATATGATTTCCTCTTTTCAGGCTTTTCAGTTGAACTGCTAGCCAAAAGCATACCCGAACTGCTTGCCACTGCTGGTGTCAAAGCCGTTTACCCCAACGTGGAATACAAGGTGGACGCTGCCCGAACAGGGGTTGTCCAAGCGGAAGAAGTGAGTCCGGAAATGAATGAAAGTGCCCCTTACATCGGCGCCAACCAGGTGTGGGAAGAGCTGGGAGTGACCGGTAAAGGCGTCACCGTGGCCATCATTGACACAGGGGTAGATTATACCCATCCGGATCTGGCCCATGCTTTTGGTGATTATAAAGGATGGGATTTTGTTGATAATGATGATGATCCCCAGGAAACACCGCCGGGCGATCCACGGGGAGGGGTTACCAATCACGGGACTCACGTAGCCGGTACGGTAGCGGCTAACGGACAGATTAAGGGTGTGGCACCTGATGCCAAGTTACTGGCTTACCGTGTACTGGGGCCTGGAGGAAGCGGAACCACAGAGAATGTGGTGGCCGGTATTGAACAGGCTGTGCAAGATGGAGCGAATATTATGAATCTTTCCTTGGGCAATACACTGAACAATCCTGACTGGGCGACCAGCATTGCCCTTGACTGGGCCATGGCCGAAGGAGTAGTTGCAGTCACTTCTAACGGCAACAGCGGCCCCAACAATTGGACTGTGGGCTCACCGGGAACTTCCCGCCAGGCCATTTCGGTCGGGGCTACGCGCCTGCCACACAACGCCTATGCCGCTGAGCTGTTTACCTCTGCAGAAGTGAATTATCCCAGTGCCAAAGTGATGGGGTTTAGCGATGAGGAAGCCTTGCTCGCTCTGCATGGACAAGCCTATGAATTTGCCGATGTAGGCTTGGGGCGTGTCCAGGACTTTGAAGGCAAAGATGTAGCAGGAAAGATCGCGCTGATCAAACGTGGAGAGATTCCGTTTGTGGATAAGGCCCAACATGCGAAGAATGCCGGTGCCGTGGGTGTCATTATTTACAATCATGTGCCTGGGGAAATCCCTATTGATATTCCCGGTATGGCCGTAACTACCGTTAAATTAAGTCTGGAAGACGGTCAGAAAATGTTAAGTGAGTTGGGAGAAGGAAATAATACCGTTCAGTTTTCAATTGAATTCGTGAAAACCGTGGGTGAAACCGTGGCTGATTTTTCCTCCCGGGGACCGGTCATGGACACGTGGATGATTAAACCTGATGTATCGGCGCCAGGGGTGAATATTTTGAGTACCATTCCAACCCATAATTCCGAAGACCCCCATGGTTATGCCGCTCTGCAGGGAACAAGCATGGCCAGCCCCCATGTGGCGGGAGCCGCTGCTCTTTTACTTGAGAAGCATCCGGACTGGACAGTTGAAGAGGTGAAGGCGGCTCTGATGAATACAGCTGAGGAGCTGTTTGCCCCTAACGGTACACGCTACCCGTACAATACACAAGGAGCAGGCAGCATACGGGTGTGGGATGCCATTCAAACCGAAGCCTTGCTCTTGCCTGGCAGCCACTCGTTTGGCGTGGTTTATAGGGAAGATAAAAGAGAAGTGAAGCGGACCCGCATCCAGATCCAAAATCTAACTGATAAAACAACACGGTATGAAGTAGAAGCCGCTTTTGCGGGGAATCCGGAAGGCTTAAAGGTCCGCACCTCCCGCAACCTGAACGTGAGGTCCAATGGGTCCCAAACCGTTCAGGTCATCGTGGAGGCCGACCCGGCTAAGCTAAAGGCAGGCTACTATGAGGGGGCCATTACCCTTAGAAACAGCGGACAGGAGCTTGTGGTGCCAACCATCCTCTTTGTTCAGGAGCCTGATTATCCGCGGATTACCCACTTCTATTTCGAGGGGGACAGGGAAGAGGGATATAACTTAACCGTCTATCTCCCCGGCGGGGCAGAGGAACTGACCTTCCTTGTCTACGAATGGACGGGTTCTGCGGCAGGTGATTATATGGGCCATATCGGAACATACACGGATGTGCCCAAGGCGTTTAGCGACTACAGCTGGGATGGTACGATTGCCGGACAACAGCTGGAGAGTGGACAGTATGCTCTTTTTGCTCTGGCGACCAAAGCCGGCCAAACAACCCAGCTCGGATTGCTTGCCGAGTTAAAGTAAGGATAAAAAAAGCCCCTGTATCAACAGGGGCTGGCATGAGTTTTGACGTGGGTAGACTCAATAAAGACGACCTCCGGGTCGACAAAGCCATGCTCTACAGCTTCTTTCAGGATGCGATTCTCCTTCAAATATAATACTATATCATTTATTTAACAAAACAGCCTGTAGACCTTCCGTACCTTCGGTACTTTTGTCTACAAGCTGTTTTTTTACTAGATTTTTTTGTTTTTTAGTTTTGAATCAGGAACAGAGTAAGGATCTGTTGGTTTTTGGTGTTTAGGATGATTTTTTTCATCTTCATGTTTGATTTATGAGATTCTACTTCTTTTTTTTTTTTGTCATGTTTTTCATCGTCATGTCTATGTGCTTCATTATTCTTGCCTTTCTGTTTATCTCCGTGTTTGTGATCAGAAGACATTTCTTCATGTTTATTTTTTTCAGCCTTTCTATTCTGTTGATTATCATCGTTTTTTAATTCTTTTGAAACGTCTATATCAGATTCTTCTTTCCATTTTCTTTCATCATCCTTCTTTTGTTCCTTTTTTTGATCTCCTTTTTCTGTTATAGATTCATCTTCTTTTCTTTTCTGTTTAGGTCCCAAACTAACATTTCTAATATGAAATGTGGAAATGCGGTATACTTCTTGGTTATATATAAGAGTTAAATGATCGTCAGAATTATCAACAAGTACACCCTCTATACTTTCCTGGCCTCCACTATTAATTTGCACCCAACAATGTTTCATATTTTGAAGTAATGTTGAAAAGTTTTCGCCATCTATATAACCAGGATAGTCTTTATAAGTTTGGATAGAGATCTCTTTATTTTCACTAATACTCTTGATATAATGAATTTCATAATATACAACCTTATTCTCACCTGTATGAATGACTATATAATCCGATTTGACTTCTAAGAGTCTGCCTTGTCTGGATTCAGGTCCTCCTCGGTCGATACGTATGCAGCGATATTTCATATTCTGCAGAAGGGTATGAAAATCTTCTGCTTCTTCATATTGGGTGATCTTATCAATTGATGGTTTATTAACAAAGTTAGCAATATCTTTTGAATCCTCTATACAACTTTTCAGGTGATGTAATCTGTAGAATATAATTTCATTATCTGCAGTAGATAAAACTAAATAGTCTGATTTTACATCTAATAACCGGCCGTACTTTGATTCAGGCCCACCTTTAAACAAACGGATGATTCTTCCTTTTAAGGGCTCCAAATAAGTTATGTTATTGTTCTCATTCATTGAGCTTTTCCCCCTTCCATTTGTAGATGATGTACAGGTTATAATATGTATCACTTATCTACATCGTTTTCAGCATTAGCCTTTTATTTTATAAAATTAACTTTTGTCCATACAATAAAAAAGACAATAAAAAAGCCCCTGTATCAACAGGGGCCTTACCATGGAGGAACGCGAGTCTTAATGGAGGATAGCGTCACCTTAATGGGATCACTCCTTGATTAGCAGAAGGGTCTGGTAACGGGCACGAAACAGAAACAGCCTACAATGATCAGCAAAATGAACAAGACAACGATCAAGGTAAATGGAGAAGCAAAGGGACTAACAGGAGCAGACATACTATAACCTCCTTGTGAAGTTTGAGCGCGCTCTTTATTACAGTATGCGCCAGACCGCCCTGTGGCATGGACAGGTGTACCGGGGCAAATGCGGAGTTTAGTATGTTTGTTGCGAAATAGATCGTCACGATACAGAAATCACAAATTCCCTTGCCATCCCTTATAGCAGGGAATGACGAGGGGAATGCTTGTTTCCGTTCGTTATTTTACCTTGACTGATCTTGTCCTTTTCTCAGACAGCATCCATTCTCTCTTTCTTCTCTTCCTCGCGCATTTGCTTCAAGAAACGGTTGGTTTCAGCGACGACAACCCCAGACAGGCCAATTAGGCCAATCAGGTTGGGAGCAGCCATTAAACCATTCATTATATCAGCGATACCCCACACCAGATCAAGGCTCATGACAGCTCCGAAAAAGACGGCAACGACGTAAACCACGCGGTATAGGGGCACGGCTTTTGTCCCAAACAGATAGGAAAAACATTTTTCACCATAATAGGACCAGCCCAGAATAGTGGAATAGGCGAAGAAAATTAAACCAACAGCTACAATGAATGCTCCTGAGGTACCCAGGAAGCTTTCAAAAGTCATAGATGTCAGTGTCGCTCCGCTGTCTTCTCCTGTGTACAATCCACCCATCACCAGCACAATGCCTGTGATGGAACACACGATAATAGTGTCCAAAAAGACTTGTGTCATGGAGACGAGAGCTTGACGTCCAGGATAGTCGGTTTTCGCTGCTGCAGCTGCAATAGGCGCTGAACCCAGACCGGCTTCATTAGAGAAGACCCCGCGGGCTACCCCGTACCGGATTACGGCACCTAAGGCTCCGCCTGCTACGGCTTCTCCGGTAAAGGCATCGGTGAAAATCAAGGCAATAGCTGAAGGGACCAGATTAATATTCATAACCATAATGATTAAGCCGCCAATGATGTAAAACAGCGCCATAATGGGCACAAAAAAGGCGGTGACACGGCCAATACTTTTAATGCCTCCCAAAATGACCAATGCAGTTAAAATGGTTAAAATAATACCAGTGACCCACAATGGAACACCAAAGGTGGAATGGGCCGCATCAGCAACTGAGTTGGATTGGACCGTGTTACCAATCCCGAAAGCAGCGATAGAGCCGAAAATGGCAAAGAGAACAGCAAGCCATTTCCAGCCTAAGCCTTTTTCTATGTAATACATTGGACCACCAGACATTTCGCCATTAGGTTCCTGAACACGGTACTTAACCGCCAAAATCGCTTCGGCATACTTTGTAGCCATACCAAACAAGGCAATGAACCACATCCAGAACACCGCACCAGGTCCCCCCATAAAAACGGCTGTGGCCACACCGGCGATATTACCGGTCCCAATGGTCGCTGCCAAAGCAGTGGTCAGAGCCTGATAGTGGGAGATGTCTCCCGGAGACTTTTTGTCCTGGTATTTCTTGCTGAAAGCAAGTTTCAGAGCATAGGGAAGAGTGGAAAATTGCAGAAAACTTAAGCGAAGCGTCAAATAAATTCCTGTTCCTGATAATAAAATCAATAAAGGCCAGCCCCACACATAGCCACTGATCATGTCAATCACTTTTTGAAACTCTTCCATGACAAAACCTCCTTGTATATTATGTTTTAGCCTTCATTTGAAGGTCTTTCAAACCTAAAACTGTTCCTTGAAAAATGAATAGAGATTACTTTTGGTGATGGAGGACATAGCTTCGTAATGAGCGTTTGCTTGCGAAGCAAGCGAACGCGAATGAGAAGAAAGCAAGCGTAAGCGCGCTAGTCATTATCCAGTTCATTTCGGTGTTTACGATCTTGGGCTGTCTTTGGGAAAATAGCCTTAGGTGTCTACCAAGG